>JABEVA010000057.1 GCA_013044065.1 Phycisphaerae bacterium | reverse complement strand
TGTCATAGGCCCAGCCGTCACCGCCGACAATCCAGATGCTTTTGCGAACAAGATAATCGGCAAGTTGGCGAAGACCGGCGGCTTCCGGAGTGGTGAGATTGTGCAGGGATTTGCGCAGGGCTGCGACGTGCTGGCGTTGCCGGGCAATGCCGTATTCGGTGTTTTGGTCATTCATCAGGACGGCGTCGGCCAAGGTTTCGCCGATGGTGGGGGCAAGCTGTTTGAGCAATCGGCACGCTTCCTGTTCGTGTTTGGCCACACCGAGCGCGATTCCCAACCCGAATTCGGCATTGTTTTCGAAGAGAGAATTATTCCATGCCGGGCCCCGGCCAGCAGCGTCTTTGGTGTAGGGCGTGGTGGGCAGATTCCCGCCGTAAATGGAGGAGCATCCAGTGGCATTGGCGATGATCAGGCGGTCTCCGAAGAGTTGGGAGAGCAATTTGAGATAAGGCGTTTCGCCGCAGCCGGCACAGGCACCGGAATACTCAAAAAGTGGGAGCATAAACTGACTGGATTTGGCATCCAGTCGGGTGATGCGGCTGCGCTCCAGTTCGGGAATGTTGAGAAAGAAATCGTAGTTGGCCTTCTGGGCTTCGCGCACGGCGAGACGCGGGGTCATGTTGATGGCCTTGTGCTTGGGGTTGCTCTTATCTTTGGACGGACATACTTGAACGCACAGGCCGCAACCGGTGCAGTCTTCCGGGGCTACTTGCAGAATATATTGCATCCCCTTGAAATCCGGAGCTTTGTAGGACACGCTGTGGAACGTGGATGGAGCTCCGATCAGATCGGTTTCGGAGGCGACCTTGGCGCGAATGGCGGCATGTGGACACACAAAGGCGCACTTGTTGCACTGTATACAAATCGCGGATTCCCATATCGGAATCTCTGCGGCAATGTTGCGTTTTTCCCAGCGGGTGGTGCCGGTAGGCCAAGTTCCATCCACGGGAAACGCGCTAACGGGCAAGCTGTCGCCTTTTCCGGCGAGCATCACGGCCTGCACACGGCGGGTGAATTCAGGCATTTGCTCATTGAAGAAGCTGGTCTGATGAATGGCGGAATCCGCCGCGGCAGGAATGGTAACAACGTGAAGATTTTCAAGAGTTTTATCCACGGCTTCAAAATTGCGCCGCACCACCTCTTCGCCGCGTTTGGCGTAGGTTTTACGGATGGCCCGTTTGATTGCTGCGATGGCTTCGTTTTTTTCAACTACGCCGGATATGGCGAAGAAGCAGGTCTGCATGATGGTGTTGATGCGTCGGCCCATGCCGACATCGTGGGCCACCGCATCGGCATTGATGGTATACACACGCAGTTTTTTGGTGATGATGATGTCCTGTATTTCGCGTGGCAGGTTGGCCCAAAGCTGGTCATGCGCAAACGGGGCGTTGAACAGCAGCACCGCGCCGGGGGCGGCGGCTTCGAGCACATCCAGCTTTTCCACAAATTCAAACTGATGACAGGCCACGAAGCCGGCCTGGCGGATTAGATAGGGAGCGCAAATGGGGCTTTGGCCGAAGCGCAGGTGCGAAACCGTCATCGACCCGGATTTTCTGGAATCATAAACAAAATAGCCCTGCGCATTAAGACCGGTCTCACCGGCGATAATTTTGATCGAATTTTTATTGGCACCTACGGTTCCATCGGAACCTAAGCCAAAGAATATAGCCTGGATGGTATCGCTGGGTTGAATATCCAGATCATCGTCGATCGGCAAGGAAAGATTCGTCACATCATCGACAATACCCACGGTGAAATGCCGTTTGGGTTGGGCGATGGCCAGATGATCGAAGATGGCCTTGACCATGGCCGGAGTGAATTCCTTGCTGGACAACCCGTAGCGACCGCCGATGACCAGCGGCAGGGGAGCAGCCCAATCTTCCATGAGGGCGGTGAGAACATCCTGGTACAACGGCTCCCCTATGGAGCCGGGTTCCTTGGTGCGGTCCAGGACCGCAATACGCCGTACGTGCGGGGGCAGCACAGCGGTGAAAAGCTCGGCGGCAAATGGACGATAGAGCCGCACAATCACGCAGCCGAGCTTGGCCCCATGGGCATTGAGGTATTGGACGGTCTGGGCCACCGTCTGGGCACCGGAACCCATGGCCACAACCACATGCTGGGCCTGCGGATCACCCACGTATTCATAGGGGCGATAGTCGCGGCCGGTGATCTTGGCGAAATGCCGCATTTGCTCCTGAATAATGCCGGGAAGTGCCTGGTAAAAGGGATTGCAGGCCTCGCGTGCTTGGAAAAATACATCCGGATTTTGGGCGGTACCGCGCAGTACGGGAGCATCGGGTGTGAGGGCTCGTTGGCGATGCGCGGCGATCCATTCCGGGCGAATTAACTCACGCAGTTGCTGGTCACTCATGGCGTCTATACAGTTGATTTCGTGGGAAGTGCGAAAGCCGTCAAAGAAATGGACGAACGGCACACGTGCGGCCAGGGTGGAGGCCGTGGCAATTGCGGCCAGGTCGTGGGCTTCCTGGACACTAGCGGATGCAAGCATGGCAAAACCGGTGCCGCGGCAGGCCATGACATCGGAGTGATCACCGAAGATGGAAAGGGCGTGGGTGGCCAGCGATCTGGCGGCCACATGGATGACAAAGCTGGTTAATTCTCCGGCAATTTTGTACATGGTCGGAATCATCAGCAGCAATCCCTGGGAGGCGGTAAAGGTCGTACAGAGTGACCCGGCTTGCAAGGCTCCGTGGACGGAGCCAATGGCCCCCGCCTCACTTTGCATTTCGATGACCTGCGGAACATTGCCCCATATATTCGGTTGGCGGGCGGCGGCCCATTCATCGGCGAGTTCGCCCATGGTGCTGGCGGGGGTGATCGGGTAAAGAATGGCCGTTTCGCTGGTGCGATAAGCCACGCTGGTTGCGGCTTCATTACCATCCACGGTGATACGTTTAACATCTGACATACAACGTCCTTTCAGATTTCTCTTGACGCATCCGCCACTCGACATCGATTGTATTGACGCTCTGACGTGTTACGCAATATCCAGTGCTCTGCTGGCTGGCCGACTGGCGGAAGGTGATATCGCAGATGCCTGGCCAGACGCCGTGCGGTAGCCGCCACCGAAGTTGTTAAGCCCTGACCAATCGCCAACGATTTTACACCAACGCCCACGATCCAGGCACGCGGCACAGCGCCAAAGGCCAGGCGGGCGAGTTCCAGTATCTGAGGTGGTGAAAACTGATGACCCAGGCAGGCTGCCATGGACTGGGCAGCGATGCGGGTCACCGAAACACGACCCACCGGAAGCGCAACACTGGCATCAATAAAAATGACGCGGCCGGCACGGGCGACAATCGCCGCCAGCTCCGGGGTAAGTTGCAGTTCGCTTCGGCAGACCACGCCGGCGGCCAAGGCCTGACCTGGGCTGTGGCGGATAAGGTCAACCACCACGGGTCCGACGCCATCATCGGTGCGCAGCGTGTTACCATAGCCGATCAGCAGGGTGTCAATAGATGCCGGTTCAAGATCAGTCGCGCTGCAGCACATCGCATAACTCTCCATTGGACTTAAGCAATTCAATACGGAGCGGCATTTGCCCCAAAGCATGAGTGGAACAGCTCAGGCAGGGGTCAAAACACCGGACAACGGCCTCCACGCGGTTTAACATTCCTTCTTCCAGGTGCGTACCATCGACAAAGCGCTGGGCCACCTGCAGCACGCCGCGATTCATAGCTAGATTGTTATTACCGGTGGCGATGATGAGGTTGGCCCACACCATGCGGGCGTTCTCATCAATACGGTAATGGTGTATGAGCGTACCGCGTGGAGCTTCCGAGATGCCGACACCCTCCAGCCGGTTGGGTCTGGCCCGCGAACGGACATGGGTATTGAGAATGTCCGGGTATTCCAGCAGACGCTGAATCATTTCAATTCCGTAGAGAATTTCGATGAGCCTGGCCCAGTGATAATGAAAGCTGCTTTGGGGTGATCGGCCCAGCCGTGTTCGGAAGATGCCCAATTCAGCATCGGCTCGTGGTGTGCCACACCGCTCAGCTAGGATAATTCGGGCCAGGGGTCCGACGCGATAAATTCCGTCTGGGTAGCCGCGTGGCCGAAAGTAAGGTGATTTAAGATAAGAATGCTTTTCGACAGCTTCGCCGATCATCGATGGATATTGGTGCGGGTCCGTCAATTCAGCTACCGGCGCGGCGTGCTCATCCACAAACCGCAAAGCTCCATCGTAGTGTTCAATCAGCCCGGCCGATGAAATCAAGCCTGCGAAAAGGGTGGGAAAATTGGCGAAAACATCAACCTCCGCCGGGTAATGGTCGCGGACGGTATGGAAATAATCCAAGGCCCGGGCGGCACGGGAAAGAGCGGCGGGAATTTGGGCCAGAATCAGATCGCGGTTTTCTGCAGTCAGCGGGGAATTGACACCACCAGGAACAACCCAGGAAGGGTGAATTTTTTTCTCACCCAGCAAGGCGATGATGTCCTGTCCGAACTTACGCAGAAGAATGCCGTCGCGGGCAAACTCGGGATGATCGCGGATCAGGCCGAAAATATTGCGGCTGGCAGGATCTCCATCCATGCCAAAAAGCAAATCCGGACTGGAAAGGTGAAAAAATGACAACGCATGGCTCTGCACAATCTGAGCCAGGTTCATGATCCGCCGGAGTTTATCCGCAGTGGGGGGGATCTCCACTGCCAGTAAATCATCACACGCTTTGGCAGACGCCATCAGATGGCTTACCGGGCATATACCGCAAATTCTGGCCATAATACCGGGCATTTCGGTCAGCGGGCGGCCTTCCACAAATTTTTCAAAACCGCGGAATTGCGTGACGTGAAATTGCGCGTCGGAAACTTTGCCGTTGCCATCCAGCTCTATAGTGATCCGGGCATGGCCTTCGATTCGCGTCACACCTTCGATGGTAATGGTTTTAGTCATGATTAAATCCTCTTATACATAGCCGCTCCAGCGCGGCGCTCACTACTGGCCGAAGCGCGAAACGGTGGTTGTTGCCGGCGCACGTCCGGCCAGAATCTCGGTCAGGACGTACCATATAGCATCAGCCGGTGGCGGACATCCCGGCAAAAACATATCCACCTTGATGACTTCGTGGAGGGCTGTGGCGTGCGGGCGCAGAGGCGGAACGCCCACCACAGGCAGTACCACCTGTCGCTCTTCTGGTGTTGGAGGTTCCTGGGCATTTTCCACGTAAGCCCGTGCGAAAAGCTCGGTCCGATCAAAATAGTTGCGCATGGCCGGCACATTGCCGGTGACGGCGCAATCGCCGAGTGCCACCACCAGTTTGCTGCGGGCGCGAATAATCAGGGCTTTGTGCAGATCCTCTTCACTGCTGACGGCTCCTTCCACAAGGGTGAGGTCCACCTGCTGCGGAAACTGCTTCTGATCCACCACCGGAGAATGGAGCACCTCTACCAGCCCTGCCAGAGTGATGAGCCGCTCATCAAGGTCCATCAAACTCATGTGGCAGCCGGAACAGCCGTCCAGCCAGACGGTGGCAACAGTAGGTTTTGGTGTAGGCGTGGTCATGGTTGGTCCTCCCGCATGAGGGTTAAGTAAGGTAGAAACGTGGTTTTCTTAGTCATTTCACCGACCGCCGTCCCACGATGGGTCAGCGCTCCGGTAGGGCAGATATTGACGCATTTTCCGCAACTGGTGCAGGTTTCACTTTCACCCCAGTTCTGGTCCAGGTCGTGGATGATAGCGGCCAAGACGCCACGGCCTTTGATATCCTTGGTGTGGGCACCCTCTATTTCCGCACATACCCGCACGCAGCGGCTGCACAAGATGCAACGGTTATGGTCCATCCGCATTCGGTCATGCGAGTTGTCCACCTCCAGATGTGGAAACCGATAGGGAAACCGCACATGGTCTATGCCCAATTTTACAGCCATGGCCTGCAATTCGCAGTGGCCGTTGCTCACACAGACGGAACACACATGGTTACGCTCGGCAAAGAGCAATTCCACGATCATGCGACGGTAGTTTTCCAGCCGTGGGGAATGGGTGCTGATGTTCATACCTTCAGTACAAACCGTAGCGCAAGCGGCCTGCAACTTGGGAGAACCGGCAATTTCCACCATGCACAGTCGACAACCGCCCCAAATACTCAGACCTTCCATATAGCAGAGCGTAGGAATATCGATGCCATTTTCGCGGGCTACCTGCAAAACGGTCTCACCTTTGCGGCAACTGACATCCTGGTCATTGATCCGTAGGGTGATGGATTCGGTTCCGACATCTATGGGCGTATTCATGAGAGCACCTCCAAGGCGACATGTTTGGCCCCATCCTCGGTTGAATTGGTGGGGGAGCTTTGAATGAGTTTTAGATATTCGTTTTCAAAGTAGCGCAGGGTACTAAGCACCGGGTTGGGTGCCGATTGCCCCAACCCGCACAGGCTGGTCTGTTTGACCATATCGCACAGATCTTTGAGCAGATTCAGATCGGCCATATTCGCCTGGCGGTTACAGATACGATCCAGCAGTTCGTGCATTTCGTACGTGCCCACACGACAGGGTACACATTTTCCGCAGCTTTCACTCTTGCAGAATTCCATGAAAAATCTTGCCACATCCACCATGTTGCTGGTTTCATCCATGACAATCATGCCGCCGGATCCCATGATGGATCCCAACTTGGTCAGGGATTCGTAATCGACGGTGATGTCCAGATGTTCGGCGGGAATGCAGCCGCCGGAAGGCCCACCGGTTTGGACGGCCTTAAAGGCTTTACCGTCGGGAATTCCGCCGGCGATATCGTAAATAATTTCCCGCAGCGGCATGCCCATGGGCACTTCAATAAGGCCGGTATTTTTGATTCTTCCAGTGAGCGCGAAGATTTTTGTCCCTTTGCTCTTTTCCGTGCCGATGCCGGCAAACCATTTGCCGCCACGTTCGATGATGGCGGGAACATTGGCGAAGGTCTCAACATTGTTGATCAGTGTGGGACAGCCGTGCAGGCCGGAGTTGGCCGGATACGGTGGTCGCGGACGCGGCATGCCGCGTTTTCCCTCCACGCTGGCAATAAGGGCGGTTTCTTCGCCGCAGACAAATGCTCCCGCCCCGAGACGTATTTCAACGTTAAAATCAAAATTTGACCCGAACAGACCATGGCCCAAGAGGCCTTCGCGCCGGGCCTGGTTGATGGCCCGGGTGAGGCGTTTAACAGCCAATGGATATTCAGCCCGAACATACAGAATTCCCTGGCCCGCTCCGACGGCATAGGCCGCGATGGCCATGCCTTCCAGCACGCGGTGTGGATCCCCTTCCATGACGCTGCGATCCATAAACGCTCCGGGATCGCCTTCATCGCCATTGCAAATGACATATTTGGCTCTGCCGCTGGCCTTGGAGACGGTGGCCCATTTTAGACCGGTCGGAAAACCGGCTCCGCCGCGCCCCCTCAGGCCGGAGGTGGATATTTCCGCGATAACCTGTTGTGGCGTCATGGTGGTGAGCACTTTCAGTAAAGCCCGATAAGCGCCATGGGCGACGCAATCGGCGAGATTCTCCGGATCAATCAATCCCGCATTTTCGCGTACAATTAATTTTTGCCGGGTAAAAAATGGCTGCTTGGTATCGCATACCAATTCCGTCACCGGGCGGGCGGAAAGACTCTCCACGATGGCACCGGCATGTTCCGGCTTGACGAACTGATACATGGTATCGTCTGCCTTGAGCAGAGGGCCGTTGCAGCAGAGACCCATACACCCCACACCTTTGAGACAGACGGTGTCCTTAAGACCACGTTGCTGTACCTGATCGGCGATATTTTTTAAGAGAACATCGCTTTGCGAGCTTACACAACCCGATTCCGTACAGACGTGAATGTGATGGGCAAAATGAGCATCCTGCTTGCGGGCTTTTTCCGCCATGGCTGTTAATTCTTCCGGCTTCATACAGTGGCCTTTCTTTCCAATGTGGCATCCAGTGAGTCGAGCAATTCCGGGGCGGTGCGCTTACCAAATACCTGTCCGTCAATCACGGCGGTGGGGGCCAACCCACACGCTCCAATGCAGCGTGCCACCACCAGCGAGAGTTGGCCGTCTTTGGTGGTCTGGCCTTCTTTAATGCCATAGCGCTGTTGCACTTCGTCCAGCAGCTTTTCACCGCCTTTGATGTAACAGGCGGTGCCCATGCAAACCACACAGACGTGCTTTCCCTGTGGCTTGAGTGTGAAAAAATGATAAAAAGTTGCTACACCATAGACCTTGGAGAGCGGCACATGCAACGCCGCGGCCACCCAAAACATCGATGGCTTATCCAAAAAACCAAACGCCTGTTGCACACTGTGGAGACTCTCAATCAGGGCGTCGGCCTGGAAATTATTGCGGCGCATTGTGGTTTCAACAATTTTCCACCGTTTATCATCGGTAGGCGGTTGCGGCATGGGTGCGGCTTGTGTCATGGGGATGGCTCCTGTACTTATCTAGGCGCTTCAGCAGATGCGCGGTAACTCTTGTCCATACGGCTTTTGTACGATGCGCTGGCCGCCGATTTCAGTCTGGAGCACGCATAATCCATCCTGTTGCGTGGATACGTGGCCAATAATGGCGGCTTGGTGCCCCAAGGGATGGGCCTGGAAGGCTTTTAGGGCTGCCTGGGCTTCGGCGGGGCGCACCAC
>JABEVA010000056.1 GCA_013044065.1 Phycisphaerae bacterium | reverse complement strand
CTGACTCCTTGTTCGCACAAACTGCGGACATCCTGTCCGTACCTCCCTTTTATCGGCCATCCCTAACCTAAACCGGGAAGTTATTTCGGGCCCATTCCTTATTCTAACTTCCGCTTTCGAGTAAGGGGAGTAATCGGGAAAACCATTCGGCTTAAACTGAATGCCGTTCGGGTACTTGCGCTGTAGGTCGGCCGGAAGTTTGTCAAGAGGATACACTTTGCCGGCATACTTGTTGTTGATGGGCATCCGGCCGCCAACAGATTGAGCTTCGCTCTCTGTGACCGCGCCAGCCGCATCCCCCTCTTTTGTGGCCCCGCCGACAAGGCGCTTGAGAACTTTGCTGGCCGCGCCCACCGCTTCAGTCCCGTTCGTCACCTCCGCGATTTTTCCCAGTATCCCCTCACCAATAAGGAATTGCGTCAGCCCGGATGCAACATGCTCCAGAACCCATTTGCCCCTTTGGTTGTGGGAAAGCGATTTGTAATGCTGATATTCCGTCTTGACCGATGCCTTCATATGCTCGTAGGTTTCCCCAAGGTGGGTGGCGGCATGCACCAGCCCCCCAGCGGTGTTGATCGGGTGTGCCACCGCCGTAGCTCCGCCTACCGCCAGTGCGGTGATCCCGCGCTTGATGCCGACAGCCGCTGGCTTGGCCAGACGATGGTAGAAACGCGAAAGGTAGCCGCCGGCGAAATAACTGCCGATGCTCAGTTTTGCTCGCTCCCAGAGGGAGGGATGCCAAGCCCGAATCACAGGGATGTTTTGCTGGTTGTTATCTCCACCGGGCAGCGGGCCGGTCGCGCGGTGGCCCTCGCCAGCTTGGCCGCCAGTTGGTTGCCCGGTCTGGCCGCCCGTTTCCGTTTCTTGTTTCGCCTCCGGCGGATGACCCTGCTGACCGGCCTGGGTCGTTGGTTGGAATGGCGGCTTGTGATTGTCCTTCTTGTCGTCATGCCCGCTGGGATCGAGATTGTTAATCGGATCATTACCGGCATAAAGGAAAAGATTGGCTTCGTCGGCGGGGCCAGCCGTTGACGATGCAGGCGAGACGCCTGCGGTACCCGCTGCACTCCCGACTCCCGTCTCCCGACCCCCGTCTTTGGCCGCCGGATCCTCGCAGAGAAAGCGGCCAACAACCGGATCGTAATATCTTCCATTATTCCCGCACCCTAAGAGATAAAGCGCAATCTCCATGTCCAGGTAATACTGCTTCTTACCACCCGCCAGCATCTTGGAGGTCAGGTCCAGCGGCAGGCTTTCCCAATCCTCGCCCGTCCAAGGCCCGCCTTGAACGCTTACCGCATTTACTGCACCGAATGCGTAATACTTGTACTGGGCTTCCACCGTCCCGCTTTCATCCAGCAGTGCATCCGTGTTGGCCTGCGCATCGTACTGGTGAATGTATTGCCCGTCCTCGCCAATCAAATCGCCGAACTCATCGGTGGTATCGGAGAGATACGTCTGGCTGACGGCTCCGCCTTCGCCATCGGTTTCGCAGAGCAGCTTCTTGTAATCGTAGAGATAGCCGGTCACGCTGGCGTCGGTGCTTTCCTTGGCCACCCGCTGTTGATCCGCGTTGTAGGTCAGCGTCACCATGCCGGCCGCCGGCTCCGCCGTGGCCATGTTCCCTGCCGCGTTCCAGGTGAAATACATACTCTCGCTGGCCGAGACCTGGGCCGTACGATTTCCGGCGGCGTCATTGGTAAACGTGGTTACCACTCCATTGGCATTGGCGAGTTGCAAGCGATTCGCCGGGCTGTAGGCTAATGTGGTTGCGTCAAAAATGAGCACTCGTCCCCGCAATCGCGTGCCGCGATTTGTCGAGATTCGGGATGTTTCAATTAATGTGATCATCGCATCTTAAATAGCCGCACCTATATTTCATTCATCGTCAGGTGGTACGTCGAAAAAGTGCTCCAGATCGGCAACATCATTAACATACCGTTCTTTTGAATACTTTTCGCACCATCCATCACCACCTTGGTACAAGCCTGACATTTCACCTGTTTCCATCGCGACTGTTGTCAAATCAACAGATTTTCCAGCGGACGCGGTGAAAGAGAGCCGCAAAAGTCCTTGGTCAATTGCAATGAGTAGGTTCGCCACAGTTTCGTCCACGATATCGGGTATCAACACTTTCGCAAATTGTTCCGGAGTACGCGAGCTCGCTTCCTGCCAGCGTTTTCCAATTGAAGTGCTACCGCCTGCTTGAAGCATTCGATCACAATTTCGAATGGCAGCATCCCTGACCTGTTGCACGAGTCTTTTTGCAAACTCCTCTACTTCTGGCGCTGCCATTTTTGCACTCCTTCATTCATTGCCCACCCCATGGAATCCGTATAGGCTTAGACACTCCAGCATCCTTCAACATTTGGATGGCTCGTTGTACCGTAGTCTTCGCCATAGCTGGTTTCATGCCACCACGTATTAAAGATTGTGTTTCAATTTGTTCTGCAACTTCCCAAGTCAATGGTTTTCCGGTCCTTGCAAATGCTGTATACAAAGCTCGTTGAGCGATAGTAACTTGGCTATGGATCACTCCCAGCCGTTCGAGCTCTGCCTTTGGGATCGCCAGCGCCGCCTTGGGGTCGTACTCCGCGGCACCTCGGAATGCGCTCTGTGCCGGTATATGATGTCCGCCACTTAAGCGGTAGGGCTGCAACTGCGCAGCCTGGTCAGCACTCTCCGCCGCTTTTAACCCGCCCTTGGCCTCGTCCTCGGCCGCCGTCTTAAGCCCACTTTTGACGGCTTTTTTGAGCCCATATTCGGCCAGGCCCTTTAACCCCGCCTTCAACAACACAAGGCCAACATCAGCAAAACTCGTTATGGTGGAAACCCAATCTGCCACCGTGGCTGTGGTTTTCCCCGCCGGCGTTGCGGCCGCAGCCTCCAAACGCGACAGCGGACCATAAGCCGGCGAGGGGTGCGCGGCCAAATTCGCCATCATAATGTTGGCGATTGCGGTATTCCCCCCTGCGCTCTCCTCATTGACCATGGCCATCCGCCCCTCTGCGTTCCGGTTCCAGAACTCGGCTGGGATCGCCCGCTGGGCGGCGTTAGAATGCGGATGGGCTAAGATACTGTTGGACTCGCTGGAGCGCTGCGAGTTCTTCCCAGGCCACCACTTCATGCCTCCATTCGATGCTCCCGCCGCTGAGCCGGACACTGAAGTCGTTCTGTGTGACATGCCCGCATGGGGATGCGCCAGTTGCTGGTCCCCGGCCAGCCCCACGCTCGGCGGCAGCCCGGCTATGATCTGATTTTCCCCCGTATCTACCCCCGGCGTTTCATTCGCCGGATGCGGTAGCGGCGCAGATTTATGCCCTTGTACCTGTTCATTATTCTGCTGTTGCTGGTCTTTCTTATGCTTATGCCCGCTGGCATCAAGATTATTGATCGGATCATTACCGGCGTAGCGGAAAAGGTTGGCTTCGCCAACGGTTGACGGTTGCGGGTGCTCGGTTGTCGGAGCCGCCGCGGTGCCACTCACGTCACTGGCCGTCGGATCCTCCGACAAAAACCTTCCCGTCACCGGATCGTAATACCTGCCGTTATTCCCACATCCCAGCAAATACAGCGCAATCTCCATATCCAGGTAATACTGCTTCTTCCCACCAGCCAGCATTTTGGAGGTCAGATCCAGCGGCAGACTTTCCCAATCCTCTCCCGTCCAAGGCCCGCCTTGAACGCTCACCGCATTCACCTGTCCGAAGGCAAAATACTTGTATTGGGCTTCCGCCGTCCCGGTTTCATCCAAAAGCGCATCCGTATTGGCTTGGGCATCGTACTGGTGAATGTATTGCCCATCCTCGCCGATCAGGTCCCCGAACTCATCGGTGGTATCGCTTAAATACGTCTGGCTGACCGCCCCGCCTTCGCCATCGGTTTCGCAAAGCAGCTTCTTGTAATCGTAGAGATAGCCCGTCACGCTGGCATCGGTGCTTTCTTTGGCCACACGCTGTTGATCGGCGTTGTACGTTAAGGTGACAATCCCCGCTGCGGGTTCGGCGGTGGCCATATTACCTGCCGCATCCCACGTGAAGTACATGCTTTCGCTGGCCGAGATCTGGGCTGTCCTGTTCCCGGCGGCGTCATTGGTGAAAGTGGTTACCACTCCATTGGCATTGGCGAGCTGCAAGCGATTCGCCGGGCTATATGTAAGCGTGGCAACGGTTGTGCCGTCGTTCTGCTGGATGCGGTTCCCGGCGGGATCGTAGGTGTAGGTGATGTTGAAGCTGGTCGCCGCCTCACTGGCCACGGGCAAACCCGCCCATTCCTCCACGCTCAGGTTGGCCCACTGGTCCACCGTCATATCCGCCCAGCCAAAGCCCGGCCCGCCACTACGGTTTTCGTTGGTAAGCTGGTAGGTGTTGTCATACGTCCACGTCGTCACGGTTCCGTCCGCTTCCTGCTCGAGAACCCGCTGATTGGCCTTATTATAACCGTAGGTCAGCGTAGCGGTGAACTGATTGGCGATGTTGACGACTTGAATAAGGTTGCTGGCCGCGTCATAGCTCTGACTGGTGACCGCCCCATTGGAGAACTGCCGCTGGATGATGCGACTGGCGTTGTCGTAGGCGATGGTGGTGGTTTGCAATTGCGGGTTGATGGTTTGCGTTTGGCGATTGGCGGGATCGTAAATATAGCTGTAGGTTCCCTTGCCATACGCCGCCATCGCGGTGCGCAGATTCGCCGGATCGTAAGAATACGTAACAATCTTTCCCCCCGGCTCGGCCAGGGCGACCAGCGCATTACGCGCATCATAAGTGCTGGTGTAGACGCCGGCGGCGTTGGCGGAGGTGAGCCGATTATTGGCCGGATCATACGTGTACGTTTCCGAGTACGCCGTGTTGAGCAGATTGTTCTTGGCGGTAACATTCGAATTGGCGTCGTAAGAACAGGTGAAATTGTCCGTCGATTGGCCAGTGGAGGTATCAACCCAATTCTGATCCACCACCCGGCCAAACCGATCTAATCCAACGTCGCCACCGGAGCCGATGGAGCCACTTGCACCAACCAGCGTCAAATTGATCCCCGTCTGCGGATGGTTTCTGGCCACAATCGTAGAAAGGCCCAAGTAACTATACTGTTCCAGCACGGTACCGGTGGAAGTATCTACAATGCCATCGAGTCGGCCAATGGCGCTATCCAGTGCCGCGTTGGCATTGGCTAACCCGCTGCCG
>JABEVA010000055.1 GCA_013044065.1 Phycisphaerae bacterium | reverse complement strand
GTAGGTCGGTGGCGGGGCCACGTCGCACCCTTCCATGACGTACATGATGTTATAGGGATAATTGGGATTTTTGGCGGCAAACCAGTGGAGCCACGGACGCACATCCGCCACGGTAAACCATGGCGAACAATAGTTTGGATTGGCGATCTGCCAGACCATGATTTTTTGCTTTCCCGATGCTGAAAGCCAATAAAAGGCTTTGCCATTGAAATTATTCGTGAAGCCCACCTGGGTCAACCCGTTAGGCCCCCAGAGAAAATATTTGATGCCCGCATCAGCCAGAACCGGCACCGCCCCCCATGTCACGCCGGGCACATCGCACAGCATGGCCGAATCAATTTTCAAGCCGTATCGCACCCGCATTTCGTGCGCATAGTGCAGCCATGAAATCAGTTCCTGGGGCCGGCATTGGCCGGTCAGCTCATTGCAATACGTGCCGTCGAGGCCCATTTTGCCCGCGCGTACCGCGTTGATAAAGTTGGCGGTTAGTGTTGGCGAGGTTTTCTCAAAACCCTTGAGATAACCATCCACCTCGATCATGCTTTCAATGTTCCACTTGAATTGCGCTGCCGGGGATAAACGCGCCGTTTTCTTAATAAGATCCAGACCGTCATCAATGTAGACATGGTGGAGGTGGATGGTCACAGGTTGATAATACAAATAGCCGACATCAACGTGTGAATGCGGCAATACATAAATGGTCCGGTGTGGTACCGGCTTGCGTACCGCGGTCAGGGAGGAGACGGTTTTGCCATCGGCAATTAATTCAATGACCGTGGTCCCGGCGCGGCGCGCCGGAGGAACCGTTAAGCGGATGGTGTGGATGCCGGCGGCACCATGTATGGCCATGGACGCTGAACCGCCGATCCGCACTTGCAGCGATTGGGCAGCCTTGCCGCAAAACAGATGCAGCCGCAGGGCCTGAACCGCTTGGCCGGCGGGTGATTTCGCCAAGGTAACATTATCCCAGTGCGCGCCGAGCATGGCCGCTTCGGTTGGCGCTTCCATTGTGGTACCGGACGGCGCGAACAACTGTATTGCGCCAAACATGATCCAACTTCCGCGAAGTGTGCGAATGGTGATGCGATTATTGCCCGCCTGAAGCCGGCCAATCAGAAACTTGATCCGCCAGACGTAAGGTTTGGCGGCGGAAAGATTGCCATTCAGCGACGCGTTACCGCTCCCCGGCGGCAGCTGCTTTTTAACAGTGTGGCCATTAACGGCAACCGATACCAATGGTGGATTGTTTGCCGCCGTATCAACCATGTTTATGACCAAAGTGGCATGCCCGTGCGGTGCTACTGTGCCAAGTTCAAAGGCGATAATGCCGACGTGGCTTACACTGTCCGACCAGGTCCCGTACGGGCCATGGAAGCCAGCCCACACATCGGCGGGGCCCGGCAGCACATAAGGCCACGCGGATTGTTTGGAGAAACCAACAACGTAAAAGGGATCGTGATTGCCATAATGCGGTTGGATGGCGGCCAAATTGGTCGGAGCATTATTCGGCCCGGTGGTATACCCCGGACTCTGGGCGTACTGCCGCCAACCATTGGGGGCCAACGCAAAACCGGCGTTTCCATGGCCCGGCGTACCGATGTGCCACAGCAGCTTATCATTCGCAGCGGCACGGCACGGAGCCATCCAGACGGCCAAGGCTAATATCGCAAGACATACAACACTTTTGACAACTGAAGAGTTCATTTCTTTCGGCTCCTTAAATCAGCTTTCAGTATAGCGGATGCGAAATGAACCTGGACATAACAAAATGCGCAGGTTGAACTTTGATGATGAAGGGTTTCTGAGCAGCCTCTTTATTGGCTCAATTTCGGTAAAATGCGCTTCATAAATTGCCCGAAGAGGGGAACCGTGAACATGAGTTCTCCGTGGGCGGGGCTATAAATCATACCCTTTTTTATCAACTGCGATCGCACGGGGCCCAGAGTCGTGACCTTTACCTTTAGCAGATCGGCGATGTCGCCAGTGCGTATGGGCTGCTCTTTTCGCTCCGCCATGGCACGCAGAAAATTCTTTTCTCCGGGGGTAAGCCGGTCATAACGGACGCGAAAGAAATTTCGATCCAGCCGCGGAATTACCCGCGCGGTGGACCGCCGAACCACATCCAGCGCAATCGGGCTGGCGGTGGCCTGTATCCATACCTCGGATCCCCATTCCTGTACAAAATAAGGGTAGCCTCTGGTCAGACGGAAAATTTCAGCCAGTGCCTCATCCTCAAATAGTACCCCGGTCGCCAGCGCCGGTTCCCGCAGAGCCTTGGCCGTATCCAATTGAGAAAGAGGGCCGATTTCCGGAAAGCTCAAAAGCCGTTCCGCATAAGATTTGGCATCCCCGGCCATGGCCGGTAATATGGGCAGTCCGGCGCCCAGCAACACCAGCGGAAGCTGTAGCTGTTGTATCTTATGCATGGCCACCAGAATCGCGCTAAGCTCTCTTAAGCTGAAATATTGCACTTCATCGATAAAAATTACCACCGCGCTTTGGCGCTCCACAGCGGCCTCGCCGACGGCGACAAAAGTTCCCGCAGGTCAATTTCAAGGTCGCCGCTGTCGGCTGGCCCAGTGTCTACGGGCCAGACGATCCCGGATATGACGTTTGTGCCGTGCCAGCCTCTGATGGATTATTCTTTTCACTTGAAACGCCTCCTTGTATAAGATACATATTGCTATCTACAATACTATACTATTACGAAAAGCAAAACTTTTCGGTTCATTTTTCGCAAAATCAAGCCATGCAGAGAAAAAACACGCTGGTTTAAGGACTAGGGATGATGCGGACGCTCAAAAACGGATGCACCGATTCGGTGCCCGGGGGTTTATTGTTCCATTATTGGTTCGCCTGTTGGGTCGCCGGGGCGTTGCTGGCGGTAGTTGGCCGCATTAACGCCGCCGCCTGATGCCGATGGCCTGTCTGCCGCAGCGCCTGCGCCAGAAATTGACGTACCGAACGATAATCAGAATCGTGGTGCGCAACAACCTGAAACTCGATCAGTGCGGCACCGGGATCACCATGTTCAAGCAGTGCGAGGCCAAAAGCGTAATGCACCGAGCGCGACGCGGGATCTTCCGCGATGGCTCGCGTAAACTGGGCTTTTGCCTCCGACCATCGGCCAAGAGAGTCAAGAGCCGCAGCCAGCGCACATCGGGCATGGGCGTCGTGGGGAACAAATCGCAAGGCTATGTTGTCTGTCGCCACAGCAAGGGCATATTGATGCCGCAACATGCGGATGTTGCCCATAGCCAGATACAGTCGAGGTGAATTGGGCATCAAATACAATCCGCGTGCCACATCGTTGATCGCCATTTTATGATTTCCAAGCCGCAGGTAACAACCCGCTAAATATGCAATCGCCTTGGGCTGGTAAGGGTATACACTCAATGATTGCCGCAGGTACGGTATCGCCGCCGCGTACTCATGCCGGTCGCTAAGCACAAAGCCCAGCACCGCGCAGGCCACCGGATCCTTGCCTTTGGATGC
>JABEVA010000054.1 GCA_013044065.1 Phycisphaerae bacterium | reverse complement strand
GCTATCGGGAGACGGGGGTCTGGAAGAATTAGACGAGTTTTTCGATAGCCGTGCCACCTGCGCCAGCAGAGCGGCAACCTGTGTGCGGAGATCGACAATCGTTGCGTCAGGTTCTGCCAATTGGCGGGTCAACTCGGCGATTCGTTGTTGGTGGACATGGCTCTCTGCGTGCGACGCACAGGCAGGTTCGGCACGTGCGTCCGTGCCACTTCGACCAATCCGTTATTCTGTATTTATTATCGGACGGATTATGTGGAACACTTCAATCTCACACCAAATTTTATCATGGAAATACCTTTGATTTGGTCCTGGAGGGGAAGGTATAATTTGTTTTTATGGTCAGGCTCGTGGTGAGCTTGGCAGGCCAGAGGGCCGTGAACGGTTACCGGATTCCCTTGCGGGCTGGCCAGACCCATGGCTCCAGGTGCATCATGAAATCGAATTCATCACACGATCAGCCGCCGCGCTGTCCTTGGGCCAAGACCGATTTAAGCATTGCCTATCACGACGCCGAATGGGGCGTGCCCCTGCACGATGATCAAAAACTTTTTGAGTTTATCGTGCTGGACGGTGCCCAGGCCGGATTGAGTTGGGAAACCATTTTGCAAAGGCGTGCGTCCTATCGCCGAGCCTTTGCCCAATTCGATCCGCAAAAGGTAGCTCGGTTTAACACCCATGACTTTCATCGACTCCTTCAGGACGCGGGGATCATTCGCAATCGGCTCAAGATCCAATCCGCGATCGGCAACGCGGCCGCCTTCTTGAAGGTGCAGGAGCAATTCAACAGCTTCGATAACTACCTCTGGCGCTTTGTCAACGGCCAACCCATTGTCCGTCATCGCCGGCATCATCGTGACCTGCCCCCACGCAGCCGGGAATCCGATGCGCTAAGCCGTGATCTCAAATCGCGGGGATTTACATTTGTCGGTACCACCATCTGCTACGCATTTATGCAGGCGGCGGGCCTGGTGAATGATCATCTTGTGCGCTGCTTCCGCCATACCCAGGTGCAACATCCTTGATGCCAGGCACCGACCCGATCAACATTACCGGTAGAGCGGTCTTAGGAATGCTTAAAGGCGGTTATTTTTTAGGCCTCTCCATGACTTCGTAGATCATCGGACAGGTGAATGTGCCTTGCACCATGCTGACCGTGCGCGACACAAACTCCGGTTGGAAAAGATGAAGGTAAACTGCGCGCGCTTCGGGCCTGTCCTGGTAGACACTGCAACGGTTGTCCTTGAGGAACGGGGACGGGATAGCGCGGGTGATCCACGGGGCATCCGCGTCCCGCACGTGTTCTTCGAGATAGGTGTCAATAAGTTCCTGGCGGGATATCGCCAGTCGCCCGGCCAATCGGTCCACATCCTGCGCGGCGAAGGTCGGGCGGAAAATCTTGCAAAAGTTGGCGCACTGCGTACAGTCGATGTCCGCCCAAACCTGCTCGGTTACCTCGTGAACCGTGGTGTCAAGTTCCTCCGTGGAAAGCCGGCATTGCCGCTTGAGAAATCTACGGAAGTGCAGATTCGCCTCTTCCCGATTCTGAGCAAGTATAGGCAGGCTGATCGGATCCATTGGCTTGAGCATGCCTTATTTCCTATCCAATCTTACCATAGCTTGGTGTCGCAATTGCATACTCTCTTCGCGCAGCGTAGCGATCCTGCGGCCGCGTTGGTTTTGCCAGCGGCACAAAGCCTTCTACTTCAGGAGTTTTTTCCTTCCAGCAACCGGAATATTCCCTCTCCGGCGACACCACCACCCAAAAAGCCCGCCAATAGAAAAACTCTGCGGATATCCCAATAAAAATCCAGTTTCCAGGTTGCAATGGTGCCACCATGCAGCACAAATGCGGCAGCCTGTGGCAAAATAAGCCCCGCCACCTGCTTGCCTATCAGCAGCCACGCCAAGACCATGGCCGCCGACATCACCACCCAGCACGCCAGCCGAATCGTGATAAGTCTGGCTTCGGAGCGACTCTTAGCGTCGCGCCTCGAGGCCGCCGTCGATGCCGCAGTAGGGCCAAGCTGTTTCAGCACTACCGCACGAACATCCCAAACGTTGCAGCCCACGTTTTCCAGCACTTGGCTGGTAACAGGGTCGCCGCTGTGCAAAATCGCCAGCAGCAAGTGGGCGCTAGCAACACGACCGTAGCCGGTTTTTCGAGACTGTTCATGCGCGTATTCCATCACCGCTTGCGCATCGCTGGTCCATGGCAAGTCTCCCGTCGTAACCATGTCCGGACTCTTTTTGAGCGTCTTTTCAATTTCAGACCGCACGATCCAGACATCCATCCGCAGGTTTGCAAGGGCAATTTCCATCGGACCATCTTCCTCCTGCGCCAGCGCCAGCAAAATGTGCGCGGTTCCCACACGCTCGTGATTGAAACGATGCGCCTCGGTCTGAGCCTGCCGCAGAACTGCTTCCGCTGGTGGGGTAAATAATTCGTACATCGGTGAAACTCCAGGCAACGTCTTGGTGACGTCGGTTAAAAGCCAGCCTGTAGGCACCGGGGGATTTGGATTCGAACATGGATAAACAGATTCAGACTCTGCCGTGCTACCATTACACCATCCCCCAATGGACTCGGGGCAATGTTAAGCCAACAGGTCTTTGCGTACAAGGCCTGCAAGAGGGCACCCCTGGCCTGATGAAAATATCCGCCACTTCTCATCTCTCGACGCATCGGAATGGCGCCGTCGCCCAGCCCGGTCCCGAATGTCCCGACATTCGTCGGGAGACCGTGGCGCACCCGAGTTCCGCCGGACAGAAAAAATCCAAAATTATCCTCCGCTCCCGCCACCGAAATGATTCTTACCGTACTTATTGATCCATTTCTGCACCGTTGTCACGCCGGGAATCCCGTGGTGCAACTGTGCCTGGGTAATCGACTCGAATCGCCCATTCTCCAACTCCTCCACCACCTGCCTTTTGAAACACTCACTATACCGTTTAATAATCCGTTCGCGCATCTAATTCTCCTGATAGCGCGCTGCCAAATGTGACAACCTATATCAGGAGGAGACAGTTTACCGTCGCGACAGACATCGGGATAAACTCCGGACGCAGAGGTACGCAGAGCGGTGCCAAGATCGGCGTGAAAGGCAATCGTATGCGGGCCTGCCTGTGCGGTGCGCGCAGACGGGCGGGCTGGGATAACCAATACCTTCTGGAACTGCTGGCCGGCGGCCATACGCCAGAGCGTGGCTCAGCCTTGGGCACGGCCACCTAAGCCGCGTGCCTGGTTCTCCCCCGCACGACGAGGCACCGCGAAAATTCCGCCGCGGATTCGCTTGCCGCGCGCACCGATCACGAAAAACGCAAAAAAACGCATCCCCCGCATCCAACCTCGATCAAACCGCCACGCCTGCACGCACCCGAGCCGAGCCGTCGGTCGCGGGATCGGCTATCTTATCAACGCTGGTCTATATGATTTCGCCGTGGATAGCGCCCATTGAGTTGGTTGACAAGCCATCGCCCACGGGTATAAAATTTCCATTATTCAACGGTAGGTGATGGAGTTCACCTGAACCGCCCCTGTCAGGCCCCAAGGGCACAGGGACTGATGACTCCTGGCGGCTGAACCGTCAGGCTTTCTGTATAGTCAACCCTGGCGGATCAGAAATCGGCCGGGGTTGTTTTGTCTATGGCTGTCTTTGGAGCAGTGTTTTGAAAAAGATGTTATTCGAATACCTGGCTGTGGGCGGCGGCGGTTTTATTGGTGCGATGGCCCGGTTTTTTGTGGCCCGGTTGTTTTCCGGATCGCCATTTCCCATTGGTACGATGCTCATTAATCTTAGCGGCAGTCTTTTTTTGGGCTGGTTTGCCACCGTGGCAGGCAACCGTTTACCCCTGTCTGAAAATTTGCGGATGGCGGTGGCCGTGGGCTTTGTGGGCGCGTACACCACCTTTTCAACCTATATGTTTGAATCCAACCGCATGTTGGAGGATGGCGCGGGCTTGCGCGCCATGTTTTACATCCTCGGCAGTGTCATGCTTGGTCTGCTGGCGGTGCGAATGGGCGTCATTTTGGGCCACCGTATGAACGGTTAGCGCACCGGAAGGCGGCTGTTACCAAGGGCATGGGGTATTTTCGGGTTGCATAAGGATATAGGCCATGATTGGCGAAAAGATTTTACTGCGGGTTTATCTGCGCAGTTCCGATCTTTACCACTTCAGCCCCATTTACGAGCGTCTGGTTCAGGCAGCCAGCCGGCAAAGACTCGCTGGAGCAACTGTGCTGCGCGGCATCATGGGCTTTAGCTCCCGCAGTATGCTCATGCCATCGGACTACCGTCTGAGCAGTGCTTCGCCGGTCATTGTGGAACTGGTTGACGAGGGGAAGAAAATCGGGGACTTTGCCCAACAGGTGCTGCCCCAACAGATGAAAACCGGCTTGGCCACGCTGGAAAGGGCTTCCGTGCTGATGTACCGCAAAAAGGGCGGATCGCACGAAAGCCATTTATCGGAGCCAATTGAACCTCTCAGTACACTGCCTGACCTAAAAGGAGATGCACTCATGCGAATTGATCACGATGGTGTTTTGCTACGTATATTCATCGGCGAATCGGATGAATGGGAAAATAAGCCGCTCTTTGAAGCCATCATTCAAAAGGCCCGGGCTGCCGGGCTGGCGGGTGGAACTGTGCTCAAAGGCTCCATGGGTTTTGGAGCCAACAGCGTGCTGCACACCAACAAGGTGTTGGTGCTGTCCACGGATTTGCCCATCGTCATTGAAATAGTGGATTCCCGCGAAAAAATTGAAAACTTTCTGCCCACGCTGGACAGTCTGGTGCGGGAGGGCATGATTACCATGGAAGGCGTCCACATTTATAAATACACTCACGACCTCGCAGACGCAGCTAAAAAGCAATTGCAGTAAGGCCCGCCAAAAGGGGAAAATGGGTGCCCGCAATAAACTTCCGGCCTCCACAGGCGACTGCCGAAATCGCCATCCGACTCGTATAATCTCAAGGTATGAAAGAACCATCGACCATCCCTCTCTCCACTCGGCCGCACCGTCGCCACCGGAGCCAATCCGGAATTGGCCTGCTTTCCGCAGGGCTGGCCATGATTGGCCTGTTGGAAATCATGTTGTTTGCCTCGGCCTTGGGCCTGCTTCCAGATGGTCTTGCCGCTGGGATTGGCACGCAGGTGCGCATTCATATCACCCCATGGGCCTGGAGCGCCTACCTGATGGTGCTGCTAGGGCTGCTGGCTCGATTCGACGGTGATTCATGGCTGCGGCGGTTTGCCAGTCGCTTTTGGGTGTGCTGGCTGTGGTCCGTTCCGGCGTGGTGCTACTTTGATTGGCTGAACTTTTATTTTATGCGCGATCCGGCAACGGGCCTGCACGCCTGGAACTATCAAGGGATGCCCACCAACCCGTGGGATCGCGGGTTGGGCTATCTGCTGGCCTTTGCCGCAATCGCCCCCGGCATGTTTTTGACGGCGGAGGTTTTCATGCGTCTGGGGCTGAAGCGTATAAAAACCGGAGGTGTCCGCATTGCCCGACCGTTGCAGATCGCCACGTTCATTTTAGGGGCAAGTCTATTCTTGTGGCCCTTTATTTTTCAAAGTTCCATGGCCAATCTGGCCATCTGGGTCAGCGCTATTTTCCTGCTGGATCCGATTAACTTCTGGTGCGGCCGGCCCAGCATTATCGGCGACTGGCGGCAGGGACGCTGGGGACGCACCTTTTCGCTTATGGCCGGTGGTTTGTGGTGCGGATTGCTGTGGGAGTTCTGGAATTATTGGGCCATCGCCAAATGGACGTATCATCTGCCTTTTCTCGGCACCTGGCAGCACATCCGCTACTTTCAGATGCCTGTGCCGGGCCTCATTGGTTTTGCCGGTTTCGGGGTGGAAGTATGGGTGATGTGGCAATTCAGCCTGCTGGCCCTGGGCGGATTGGTGGAAGGGGAAAGAAAGGACTTGCCCGCGGATTTTCAGGTGGCAAGTGATGGATGTATCTAAATGCACTGCTGCGATGGTCGTCCGCGGATGATTGGCCAATACCGCATTTTTTAGGAGTTTTAGCGATGTATGAGGTTGACGCTCATCTGAAACGCCTGGGTATTATTCTGCCCGATGTGCCAACTCCGGTTGCCGCATACGTACCGTATGTCATGGCCGACCATCTGGTGTTTGTCAGCGGGCAACTGCCTTCCCAGGATGGCCACCTGCGGTTTGTCGGCAAAATTCCCACCGCTGTGTCGGTGGAAAGTGGTCAGGAGGCGGCCAAGCTGGCCCTCATCAACGCCCTTGCGGTGCTGCACAGCGCCTGCGCCGGTGAGTGGTCCAAAGTGGACCGCGTGGTGCGCCTGGGGGTTTTTGTGCAATGTGGCGACGATTTTACCCAGCAATCCACGGTGGCTAACGGAGCCAGCAACCTGCTGCTGGAAATTTTCGGTCCGGCCGGCCGCCATGCTCGGGCCGCGGTGGGTGTTAATGCCCTGCCGCTGGGTGCTACAGTGGAGGTGGAACTTGTCGCACGACTCAAATAGGTCCGTCGTGGGCCGCCCCGTCCTGATTTTGACTTCCCATAAGTGCCTGCACAGGCGATACTGTTCATTATGCGATGGATCACCTTTGGCATCCTGTTGTACCTGGCGACGGCCCTGCAAGTCGCCCACTTCGGACAATGGAGTGAGGCGGGTTATTTTCACGTTGAATTTATTCCCATGCTGGCGGTTTTTTATGCCCTTTACCCGGCGGAGGATTATGCCCTGCTGGCCTGCCTCTGCTGCGGGTTTTTGTATGATCTCACCGGGGTCGGGCTGCTGGGGGTTAATACCATTTTACTCTCGCTGGCGGGCTATGGAATCATCCGCATACGAATGAATATTTTCCGCCAAAATCCCATCAGTCAAGCGGTGCTGGTTTTTCTGACGGTTGTGTTTGTACTGCTGGGCCGGAATATTCTCACGCGCATGGGATTGTGGAGCGCCGATCAACCCATGACGTTGTTAGCCGGATATGCTCCCACCATCGGCATCACCCTGTCCAGCGCCATCTACACGGCTCTTGTGGCACCCTGGGTATTCCGCGGGCTTTTTATGATCGGCCCCCTGTTGGGTTTTGACGGGCCGTCGCATCATGCCCGAAACCGGAACCGATGAACTCCCGCCCAGAACTTGGTATGATCGTTGCGGAGCCTCTGGAGTATAACATGGCGTGGGTGGTTTCTTACAGGTGCTCGCCGCGATGCTGAAACGCCGCCTTATGTTGCTTTTTACTTTAGCCCTGCTGGTAGCGTTAATTCTCGCGGTGCGCCTGTATCAACTCCAGGTGGTGCAGGCCCGGATGTGGAAGGATCGTGCCCGCAGCTTCAGTTATCGGCATCTGGTGATTCCGTCGATTCGTGGGGCCATTGTGGATCGCCAAGGCCACTTTCTGGCTCTCGAGCAACCCTGCAACAATCTTGCCATCGACTATCAGGCGATGAATCGCGATTACGTGTGGATTACCCGTCAGGCGATTGATGAACTTCGAGCCGACCATCTGACCCGGACCCAGATTATCGCCCGACTGCCGGCCACCCGAAAGCAAATTGCCGCCCGGCTGCGGAGGCTGCCCATCGCCATCGCCCGCCATTGCCACCTGCCCCTGGCCAAGGTGCTGGAAACCCTGGATATCATCCGCAAACGCATGGCCTTCTTGCGCCAGGATATTTGGACTTTGCGCTACGGCCACGACAAGAACGTCCGCGCCGACGTTTCTCCCGCGGATCGCCAACAGGATGTGGATATGGCCCTTACCCAGGGGCTTAACTTACTGGAAGCCCATGAAGCCCACACCGTGGTTCCCGATATTCCCGACAAGGTCGCTTTTTATTTTCAAAAGCACTCTCGCCGCTATCCCGGTCTGGTCGTGGTGCCCAGCCAACACCGCGTTTATCCATTCAACAGTGTAGCGGCACAGGTGATTGGTGCCATGCGCCAGGTGACCGCGGCGGCGTTGCGCAAAAATCCTTTTGTGCTGCCGCGGCTTGTTCCCGGATCGCTGCGCGATACCCGCGGCCAACTCCAAGGCTATCTGCCGGGCGACAATATGGGGGCATTTGGGGTGGAATACGCCGCCGAAAAGCTCCTGAGACCCACCCGCGGCGTGGAACTCATACGGCTTGATGGTAAGCAGGTGCCGCAGGATTATCGCGCGCCTATTCCCGGGCGCACGGTGCGGTTGACGTTGGATATTCAGCTCCAGCAGCAACTGCAAAGATCCATGCTTAACCCGCAAACGCATCTGCTTTACTTCCACGGGGAAATGCACCGTGCCGCGGTGGTGGTGTTGTCGGTGCGCAACAATCGGGTGCTGGTTATGCTCTCGCTGCCGACGTACAACCTGAATCGTTATCACCACGATTTTGCCGGGTTAATCGCCGATACTCAACTTCCCTTGATGAATCGGGCGATCAGCAGCGCGTATCCGCCGGGCAGTATTGTCAAGCCTCTGGAAGCCGCTTATGCCTTGACGGTGGGTGCCATTGAACCCAATACCGTCCTGAATTGCGGGGCTTATCTGCTGCCCGGCCATCCCAACATTTTTCGTAACTGGACTTATCCGGTCGCACCGGGTCCGCTCAATCTGGTCGATGCGCTGGAACAATCCTGCGACACTTATTTTTATCAGGTGGGCATGAAACTGGGCCTGACGCGACTGGTTGAAGGGTACCGGGCCTTTGGGTTAGGCTCCGCCACGGGCATTGGTCTGCATGAAGAAACCTCCGGATATTTGCCTCCCGCACGGCCGCACCGCAGCCAATTTCGGATAACGGATTGGGCTATTATGATGAGTATCGGTCAGGGGCCGATGGCGGTAACCCCTTTGCAAATGGCCAATGCGTACACCGCCATGTTGCGCGGAGGAGTCTGGATGCAACCGCAGATTATTGAACAATTGCGCCGCCCGCCTCCGCGATTATTTCATCTCAACGAGACCGATTTAAGTTCTGTCCGCCAGGGTATGTATCTGGTGGTACATGGCCCCAACGGAACGGCACCGGTGCTGCGTATGGGGTTGCCCGTGGCCGGAAAAACCGGTACCGCGCAGACCGCCGAGCGAATCGACATTGACGGCAAAGTGACCATCAAAAAGGGGGACGACGCCTGGTTTGTGGGCTGCGTGCCGGCCCATCAACCGAAGTACGTGCTGGCGGCCATTGTTGAAATGGGCGGTGACGGAGGTCGGCGGGCCGGACCGATTGTTAAAAACTGCATTCAACTGATGCAACAGCGTGGCTATCTGCCACAGGCGGCGACACCATGACCGATACCCCAAAAACCGATTCTTCCCCCACGTCGCTGAACCCCGATGCCCTGCGTCCGGCCCGCGTTATTCACCGCCGCCCCAATGAGAGTTCCTCCATCGTTTTGCGACTTTGGAATCGGCTCCTGCCACGCCTGCTGGGTACGCGTATTGCATGGGTTCTTCTGGGCAGCATCCTGCTGCTCTGTGCCATCAGCCTGGCGGCCGTGCGGGTGTCTTCGCCGACTCTGGCCCGGGTGCAGGAAATTCATATTGGCATCGGTCTTATCGTATTGGTCCTGGCCGTTGCCCCGGCCTATCGGCAAGTCGGACGCTACAGCTATGCTTTTCTGGCCTTCACTTTGCTTTTGCTCTTGGCGGTGCTTAAAGCACCGGCGGTCAATGGCAGCCATCGTTGGTTCATCTTGCCCGGGGGTATCAACTTTCAGCCCAGTGAGCTGGCCAAGATCGCCTTTGTCATGTCGGTGGCATGGTATCTGCGGCTGCATAAGGATGTGCAGGGACTTTCACGCCTGGTGGTTCCGTTTCTCTTGATGTTGCTGCCCATGGGGCTTATTCTTATTGAATCGGACTTGGGCACGGCGCTGCTTTTCCCACTGGCTCTCTACGCGATGTTGGTGGCGGCCGGGGCGAGATTGCGCCACCTTGTGGCGATCGCGCTGATTGCCTTATCCGTTGCTCCCGGTTGCTATCCGCTGCTGAAACCTTATCAAAAACAGCGCATTATTTCGATGTTTGTGGAAAGCAA
Source organism: Phycisphaerae bacterium (assembly GCA_013044065.1). Taxonomy (GTDB): domain Bacteria; phylum Planctomycetota; class Phycisphaerae; order WQYP01; family WQYP01; genus JABEVA01. Next base: position 844 of record JABEVA010000054.1, on the reverse strand, counting down.
GCCGACTTCCGGCGAACTGCATGGCAACTTGTATCAACAGCGACAAAGCGAAATTGCCGAAGGCAGTGGTGGGCTGGTCGGTCAGGGACTGCGCGGCGCTGCCCAGATTCGCAATGGTTTGCTGCCGGAATCGGCCAACGATTTTATCTTTGCGGTCATCGCCACCCAATGGGGATACCTTGGGGCGCTGGGAATTGTGATTCTTTACGTGGTGTTCTTTGGAGCTTGCCTGGAAATCGCCGGTTCCACCGCGGATCCTTTTGGCCGCATTATGGTCGTTGGCTTGGGTTCAATGTTGATGATGCAAACCATGATTAACATTGCCATGACCACCGGCATTATTCCCGTGGTCGGCATTACGCTGCCGTTTTTATCGTACGGAGGCAGTGCTATTGCCGCGTATATGCTGGCCACAGGCCTGATCTTGAATGTGGCCGTCCGCAATCGCCGGGCGCTGTGAAGCGCAGCAGCTCGGGTGCCGTGTGGAATGAATCGAATGTAGCTGCGCTTTGCCAAACGCGGCCGGACGGGTTGGGCTTCGGTGCGGTGCTCGTCTATGGTTGCTGGACGGTCTTTGCGGAAGTGGACCTGATGAAAATTGTTATACCCGGTGGCAGCGGTCAGATTGGCACTTTGTTATGTCGGGCCTTTGTGGCCGACGGACATGACGTGGTGGTGCTTGGCCGCAACCCGCGGGCCGCGCCATGGAGAATGGTCCCATGGGATGGCCGATCCAGGGGTGGGTGGACCGCGGAGCTGGACGGGGCGGATGTGGTCATCAACTTGGCGGGTCGCAGCGTCAATTGCCGGTATCATGCGGCCAACCGCCGAGCGATGATGGACT
>JABEVA010000419.1 GCA_013044065.1 Phycisphaerae bacterium | reverse complement strand
GTCCCCTGCGGTGAATCCCCCGTCGTCCCCCGTTGAGGCATGGATGCCGAAATCCCGATGCGACAGGAGTCGCTAATCGGGAAGGCATGGATGCCGAAATCTCCCGATCTTTCGGGATGCAGGATCGGCCAATCGGGACTCTACTTTCTACTCTCCCAAGCCGTCGCCCGTTGCCACCGCACGCATTTGGCAGTGACCAAACCCACCAGGACCATTACCGCAAAATATTCCGGATACGATTGATGAGGACACCCACGCTCCCAGAAATTCCGTTAGATATCGAACTCTGGTACCACTTTTGGAGATGTTGCCACAATTAGCGGCCGCGCCCCATTCTGGATCATAATAGATGCGCCCGTTGACAATTGCCAATGGCATGGTTACAAAGACCAAGTCTTTACCGGAGGATTCTCTTATGCTTGTTACGACCAGCGAGAACATTGCCGGCTTCCGCATCGTGGAAACCAAAGGACAGGTCTTTGGCGTGGTGGTCCGCAGCCGGGGTGCCGTGGGCAATATCATGGCCGGCCTGCGATCTGTTGTCGGCGGCGAGATCAAGGAATACACCCAGATGCTGGAAGAGGCTCGTCGGCACGCCGTTGATCGCATGGTAAAAAATGCCCAGGTTATGGGGGCCAACGCCGTGATCATGATGCGGTTTGACTCCTCAGAAATGGGCCAGACCATGAGCGAAGTAGTTGCTTACGGCACCGCGGTCACCGCGGAGGCGGCAGGCTAAAACCATGTTAAAGCACCTGCTGATTGGATGCGGATCAATCTGCGTGGTGGCGGCAGTGGTTCTATTGGTTGTATTTCCAGTAACATTTCCGCTGGCACTGTGGCTCGGTGGGCTGGGTCTGTTGTTGACTGTCGGCTTTGCCATAGAGCGCTGGAAGTATCGCCAAACCAGCGTCCCAGGCGGCAAATGGCAGGCCACCGACGAACGTTTCTTTGACGAAGAAAAAAACTGTAACATCCAAGTGTACTACAACCCTGCCACCGGGCAGCGGCGCTATGTTCCTGAAGGCCATAGCCCTGACGAGCAATAAAGCGGCGGATCGTGCTTGGCCTGCCGATGCTCGACAGGAATTAAAGCACCATGCGCAGCGGATTTTCGAGAATGGTCTTGAGTTCCCCAAGGAATTCCGCCGCGGCCGCCCCGTCCACCACGCGATGATCCGCGGAAAGCGACAGGCTCATCACCTGGCCGGGCACCACCTGGCCATTTTTTACAATGGGACGAGGCTCGGTACCGCCGACCGCGAGAATGGCCGCTTCGGGCGGGTTGATGATGGCCTGAAATTCGCGCACACCGTACATGCCCAGATTGCTGATGGTAAATGTGCCGCCGGTCATCTGATCCGCTTTGAGCTTACGACTGCGGGCCAATTCGGCTAACTGACGGATGCGGGTGGAAATTTCAAAGACGCTAAGCAACTGCGCATCGCGGATCACCGGCACCACCAGACCATCTTCCACTGCGACGGCAACACCCAGATGCACTGTGCCATGGCGAATAATGGCTGTCGGCGAAAAACTCGCGTTCACCGCGGGCACGTTGGCAATAGCCACGGCTGTGGCCCGACAAATAAAATCCGTCACGCTAAGCTTGCTGGGAGCAAACTGTTCATTAACAGCCCTGCGTAAATCCAGCAAGGCATCCATGACCACATCCATGGACACGTAAAAATGCGGAATAGACTGCTTGGATTCCAGCAAACGACGGGCAATGGTCTGGCGCATATTCGATAGCGGAAGCGTACCAGCCTGTAGTTTGGTCTTCGGCGGCGGACCGGCCATTTTCGCTACGGTGCCGCCCACAGGTGCTTCGAGTACATCACGGCGAATGATACGTCCACCCGGCCCGGTACCGCGAACAGAACCGATATCGAGGCCTTTTTCGGCGGCAATCTTTCTGGCCAGAGGGGAAACACGAGGTTTGCCGGAGGCAGACTGGCCGGCAGGACTGGGCGTATTAGCGGCAACCCCCGACACCGGCGCGGGAGCAGGGGCGGGCGCGGGAGCTGCCGCAGACACCGCCGCCGGTATTGCGCTTGCGATGGCCGTTGCAGAAGGGGCGGCCGCTGGAGCGGCCGACGGAGCCGCCGCTGTCGGCTTGGTGGCACTCGGCGCTGCGGCACGGGGTGCTTCGGCAACGGCCTTGGCCACGTCAGTTACCTTTTCGCCGGGGCCCGCCAGCACCACAATCAGGCCGCCGATGGGTATCTGACTGCCTTCGGCAACCATAATTTTGGCAATGGTGCCCGGCTCAAAGGCCTCCAATTCCTGAGTGGCTTTGTCGGTTTCCACTTCGGCGATGATATCACCGGGATTTACGGAATCGCCTTCTTTCTTGAGCCACTTCACCAAAGTGCCTGTGGTCATGGTGTCAGAAAGCTTAGGCATCGTAATTTCAATGGGCATGTGCAATCCTTTTCTAGCGGGGACAAATTCCGTTCCACACGGCCAAGCCATCACGCAACCGACAGCCCGCCAAGGCCTGATAGTGTAAACGCAATTGTCCCGGACGTTAAGCCTTATTGTGCGGTGCTTGAAATTGGGAATCTAAAATTAAATTTTGCGGCAATGGTCTGGGCTGATGACAACCGTGGAGATGGGGTGAAAATCAGGTGCGGCCAAAATGTCTTGCGTTTGGCCCTGCAGGATTCGGCGACGCGCGGCAAGGGGTTTGGCGACAGGCCACGGCGCTGGGCGCAGCACCGGCTATGGGGGTGGACGAGCCTATGAAGCGTAGATGCCACGGCTGGGCTTGCCAAGATTTCTAAATAAACTAAAATGATTCCCCACGCATCCTCGCGCGTGCCGGTGTCTGCGAGGCGGCTGGATGATGTTCGTAAAGAAACTGTCAATTTCGATCTCCCGGTTCGTTGCGCTCATGATGGCGTTGCCGACTTTGCTTTTTTCGGCAGCAGCCTATGGCGGGAATCTGACCATTACCGGTGCGGTGTGCCCGCTGGGAGGAGTGAAGCCGGGCCGGTGGGTGGAAGCACGCTGCCAGGTTACCAATCGCAGCGGAGTGACCCGCCGACTGCTGACGGTGATCAGCTTTCAAAATCAGCCGGATGTTCAATTTGCGGCCCAATTGGAAATTCCAGCGCATTGCCGTCGGCAGGTGTGGGTGCCCGTGCGTGGCGCGGCCCTTAAGCCGGGAACACGGAGCGTATTTCTCCATACCCTGCTGGTTGATGATACGGCCAAACCTCAACAGGTGCTGGACCGACAAACCGGTGCCATGCTGGTGGAAAACATGACCAACCCGATGGCGGTACTCGTTGGAGACAACGACTCGGCGTCCATCGACCTGGCCGAAGCGATGCGCGAGCAACTGGGGCAGGGAAAGGCCCTGTTTTTTAGTTCTCCCAACATGTTGCCCAATACATTGCCGGGCTGGGATGACCTGAGCTGCTGCCTGGTCGGCACAGACAATCCAAAAATAAGTCCACTGGAAATGCGTAATTTGCGGGATTGGGTGGCGGCGGGTGGACGGTTATGGATTCAGGCTTCGCCCAAAAACGAAACTTTTTGTAGCGCACTGTTGAAAAATGCGTTTGCCTGCCGCCCAGTGGCGGTGATCCACACCGCGCATCTGCATTTCACGGGAAAAATGCTCAACCAGCGGGTGGTACTTAAACGCGCGGTGCGGTTATCTTGTGCCTTGCCCAATGGTATGAAGACGATTGAATTGGTCAATAACTGGCCGGCGGTGATGGAAACATCGTGGGGCCGGGGCCGAGTTTATGTGTGCATGGTCAACGCCCGTGGCATGTTGAATGGCCAAGGCCACGCGGGAGCAGCCCTGTGGGTGGCCGTGAAACACTTTTTCCCCAGCGCCATGCGCAAACCCAAGGCGCTGCTGCCGATGCTGCATCATTATGCCATGGCCCAAATTGGATATCAGATTGTGGGCCGATCGGCGGTCGCCGGTATTTTGCTGGGCTTTACGGGTGTACTGATACTCGGGGCGCTCTGGTTGTCTCGCCGGAGGCGACTGGAAGGGCTGGCACTGCTGGCTCTGGCAGCGGCGGTGCTGGCGATGATCGGATTAACGATTTTGGGGATTCATTCCCGACAGGCCGTGCCCCTGACTTTGTCCACGGCGGAGATGGGCTATGTGGTACCCACAGCCAGGACGCTGGTTTTTTCCGGGGCTGCGGATGTCTACAGCCCTAGACAGCAGAGCGCGCCGATACATTCGGCGGGCGGCGGCGTCTTCTGGCCTGATCTGGTGGGCAGCCGCGAAACCTTGGTACGTATGATCTGGACCGACTACGATCAGTGGCACTGGCAGGGGTTGAAATGGCCCTCGGGAGCGGTGGCCCGGGGGTTGGTTTGGGGCGCACGGCAAACGCATCTGGGCGTGGTGGTTGGGCGCTTCGGCCCTGGGGGGCTAACGCTCCGAACCTCGCCGGGCACTATGAAGCGGCTGACGGATGTGTTAATCGCCGCCCCATCAGGTTTTCTAGCAGTCAAGCCGACCAGCCATGACCGCTGGCTGGCGGGGCCGTCGCAGGTATTGGCACCTGGACAGTATGTCAATTCCCTGGTTCTGGGCAACCGGCAGTGGCAACGCAGCCAGGTACTGGCCACATTTGTGGACCGGCGAGAATTTTCAGAGCCGGTGATGTTGGGTTGGATGACTGCGGTCAATCCGGGGTTACATGCAGGCCAAACGATCCGGCAGCAACGCAATATGGTTGTGGAGATACCCATTAAAATTCTGCCGAGCCGGATCGGCGGCAACGTACAGGTTCCGGCACCCTACCTGCGGTTCCGGCTGGTGGCTGGCCCGGGCCAACCGCGTCCCGCGCTGGTATACAACAGCCAACGCAAGAAGTGGTTGACCAGCCTGACCAGCCCGGCCGATATCTTTGTGAGTTTTGTTTTGCCGCGGGCGGTGCTTCCCTTCCGGGTGCGGGAGTTGCAGGTGCACCTATTGATCCATGCGCCCAATCGCATGGTGAGGCTG
>JABEVA010000418.1 GCA_013044065.1 Phycisphaerae bacterium | reverse complement strand
TTTTCCCCTTGACCGTGCAGCCATTTCATGCCTATCACATCCGGGTGGATATTCGCACCCGGCGGTATACCGGCCGGCCCCGCATTGCGGTGCTGGGGAGCGGCAATGCGTCTTTGCAATATCAACAGATCAAGGTGCTGCCAACTCAACCCTGGCGGCGCTATGATGTGGTGTTTGATTCGCTCCAACACCATCACGTGAACGTCTACTTTGGCGTGTGGGGTGCGGCCCAAGGAACGCTGGAGTGGCGAAATTGGCACATTGCCGTGGCGGGGCTGGTGAATGTTTTGAGTCGCCCCGGAGCGCCCACAGTGGTGCGGGCTTATCGAGCCGGAAGGGATTATGTTCTCATCCGTGATCCGTTGCTTGGCACCACACCTTATGCCGGCCAATACACCCCCTGGCACAAATGCCCCTCCATTCACTTTCTAAAAGCCGTGCCCGACGGCACGGTGGTGCGAGTTTCATGGTTTTATCCGCCTGTATTTTATGGCGGGCAGGTATCGATAGCGCTGGGTTCTCGGCGGACCAAAGCTCTCTTCCGGCAGGAAATACGCCTTGTCACCGCAGCGCTTCATCCACAGGGTTACATGATGAGTTTTGATGAGATTCGGATCATGGGATGGGGGTTAAGGGGCACGCGGCCGCAGCAATCGCCGGGTCGTTTGCTGGCCAAGAGAGTCCGTTATTGCACCCACTTGCTGGGCACGGCCCAGGGGTATATCTGGTCGGATATGTTTGATCCCTACCACAATGCGCACGCGCATTATTACCTGGTCCATGGCTCCCTGGCCGGATCCTGGCGGGGGCTTTCACGAAAAGTGGTGGTGATGAACTGGAACTTTGGTCGGCGTGCTGCTTCGCTGAAGTTTTTTGCCACGCGCGGCTATCGCCAGATTATCGCGGGTTACTACGATTCACCACTGGCTAACTTGCGTTTATGGATGGCTTCCGCCGCCGGTGTGCACGGCATCATCGGCTACATGTATACGACCTGGCGGGGGGATTACCGGCAACTCAAAGCCTTTGCGCAAACGGTACGCCGTTAAAAGCCGAGCCGGTGGCGATGCCAACACCAGCCAGAGGGGGACGCGGCGGCGGGCGCGGCTTATTTTGCGGCGGCGCTTTCCAAGGCCCTGAGTTCCTTGCGGTGGGCCAGACGGGTCAGGGGCGACATGCGGTCTATAATAAGCACGCCATCCAGATGATCGATTTCATGTTGCGCAATGCGGGCGGGAAAGCCCTCCAAGTTTAGCGCGACGGGCTGACCGGTGATATCCAGGCCTTGAATACGCAATTTTACGTAGCGTGTGATTTTGCCGCGGATTTCCGGTAAAGACAAACATCCTTCCTCGGCTTCTTCAAAGCCTTCCTGCTGATCAAGGACCGGATTGATAATCACCCGGGCGTCCGCGGCCTTGCCGGTTTCGGCCATCACAAACAAGCGCAGCGGCAGACCCACCTGCGGCCCGGCCAGGCCCACCCCTTTATGCTCTTCCATCAGTTCCACCATGCGCCCACTGACCTGCCGCAGCCAGTCATCAATTTCTTCCACCGGTTTAGCGCGACGGGTGAGAACCGGCGTCGGCCAGAAAACAATTTCCAGTTCCGCCGGCTTCGGCCGCGGCGGGGCAATCGGAATGGATGAAGTTGGTGCCGGGGCGGCGGCCACGCGCTTCGGTCGTTTTTTAGTTGATGGTTGTTCGCGGCGAGCCATGGTCTCAATACCTGTCTGTACCTCGTTGCTGTCCTGCGCAATTATATAAAGTTCCGGGCGGCTTGTAACCCGGTCGCGGTGATGGGCCGTGCAGGCTTGCGAAACCTCCGCTTTACTGTAAAACCATAGTTTTCCAGGCACAGGTGGCCCGCGGTGCCGGTGATGGGTACTGGAAATCGTTCGGGCCGCACAGGGCCGCCACCATGAGGAAGGGTATTTATGACCATTCAGGAACAGATGCAATTATTGCTCAACAGGCTGACCACGGATGGCGGTCAGCGCGGCTTGCAATTGGCCGCGTATGTCAATGGCAAACTGGTGGTGAATGTCGGGGCCGGCGTGCTCGATGTCAACAGTGGTCGTCGGGTCTCCTCGGACACCTTGTTTCCGGTATTTTCCACCGGCAAGGCGATGTTGGCCACCGTGATTCACCGTTTGGCCCAGCGGGGGCGGCTTGCCTATGATCAGCCGATTGCCCAGGTGTGGCCGGAATTCGCCGCCCATGGCAAAGGCACCATCACCATTGGCCAGGCGTTGTATCACACGGCGGGCATTCCGAACATGCCCACCGGCATAGGCTTGGCCGAGTTGCACAACTGGGACACCATGTGCCGGGTGGTGGCGGCGCTAAAACCGCTCTGGCCGCCCGGAACACGTATTGAATATCATGCCATCACCAGCGGGTGGATTTTGGGAGAAGTGGCGCGGCGGGTAACGGGCCAGCCGGTGGGGCGTCTGGTTCAGGAGGAAATTTGTCAGCCGCTAAAGATGGAAGATATGTACATGGGAATACCAGACGCGGTTGAGCCGCGCGTGGCGACGCTGGAAGAACCGGGTTGGCAACGGGCGGCGGTGGAGAATCCGGCGATTCCCGACTGGCTTTGTCCACTGTCCAAGTGGATGAATCAACCGGAGGCCCGCCGGGCGTGCGTTCCCGCCAGCAACGCCATTATGAGTGCCCATGCTCTCGCCCGGCATTACGCCGGGCTGCTGCCGGGGGGTGTCGATGGGGTGGAGTTACTGTCTCCGAGCCGCGTGGCCATGGCCACGCAAATGCAGCGCCCGCCCTTGGCTATTGGCGATGATCAGCCGAAAGACTGGGGTTTGGGCTATCGTCTGGGTGGAAGAGATTCCATTTACGGTTCAACCTCCGCCGCTTTTGGCTTTAGTGGTTATGGAGGCTCGGTCGGATTTGCCGATCCCACGATCGGCCTGGCGCTGGGCTTCACCAAGAATTTCTTCGGTGAAAAAGAAAATACCGCCGACATCGTGGTCCGGGAATTGCGCGCGGCGTTAAGGTCCGCAGGCCATTAACCAATCCTCTGTCCACGGCTTAAACTTTCAACAGGGATTGGCCGGTCATTTCTTTGGGCTGGGTCAGGCCCATCATCTCCAGTGCGGTGGGGGCCAGATCGGCCAGGCAGCCGTCGGAGCGCAGCTGCCTTCCCTTGTAGCGATCATCCACCACAATCGCCCGCACATCATACGTGGTGTGACTGGTATGCGGACAGTTGTTGACAAAATCCCACATCTGTTCGCAATTGCCATGGTCGGCGGTGACGATGGCCACCCCGCCAACGCGGTGGAGTTTATCCAGCACACGGCCCAGGCAGCGGTCCACGGTTTCCACTGCGGTAATGGCGGCGGGTAAATTGCCGGTGTGGCCCACCATGTCGCCATTGGCGAAATTGAGGACATAAAAATCGTGCGTGCCGCGATCCAACTCCGCTAAGATGATTTCGGTTACTTCGGCGGCGCTCATTTCCGGCTTTTGATCGTACGTGGTCACCTTGGGACTGGGTGCCATTTTCCGGTCTTCATGGGCAAACGGCGGCTCGCGATAATCGTTGAAAAAGAAGGTGACATGCGGAAACTTTTCCGTCTCAGCCGAGCGAAACTGGCTTAAGCCCGAATCCGCCAGATACATGCCCAAAATGGCGTTCATTTTCGCGGGTTTGGGAAAAATCACGTGTACCGGCAGGCCCTCTTCATAGGCCGTCATGGTGGCAAAATACAAATTGCCCGGGCGTATTTTTCGCCGGAATCCGCCATTGGGCTGTTGGCGGAATTGTTCATCGGAATAGGTAAATGCCTTGGTGATTTCGCGCGGCCGGTCACCGCGATAATTGAAGAAAATCACCGCATCTCCATCCTTGATGGCACCATCGCCGGGGCCATCAATGACGCTGGGCATCACAAATTCATCTCCAGCCCGGGACGGTTCCGTGGCGTGGGCGTAGTAGTTGGCCAAAGCCTCCTGAACTGTGCCCCAGTGGCCCCCCACCCGTTGGGTCAACAAATCATAAGCTTTTTCGACGCGATCCCAGCGGTTATCGCGGTCCATGGCGTAATATCGGCCTACCACGCTGGCTATGCGGCCAATGCCCAGAGCACGGGTTTTAGCTTCCAGGGCCGCCAAAAAACCTTTACCGCTTTGCGGGGGCGTATCGCGGCCGTCCGTAATGGCATGAACCAATACCCGCGAGCCGGGAAATTTCAGCTTCCTGGCCAGTTCCAAAATGGCGTAGGCGTGTTCCAGATCGCTATGCACGCGACCATCGGAACAGAGGCCCAAAATATGCACCTGTCCGTCCGTTGTGGTGGCATGGGTAAACGCACCGGTCAGGGCCGGCATGGTAAAAAAACTGCCGTCACGGATCCTCCGGGTGATGCGCATGGTTTCCTGATCAACAATTCGCCCGGCCCCGATATTTTGATGGCCCACTTCGCTGTTGCCCATGACTCCGGCGGGCAGGCCCACCCATTCGCCACTGGTGTGGATGAGCACATTGGGGTAATCACGCATCAGCCGATCATCGCTCGGGTGGCGGGCCAGCTTGACCGCGTTGCACTTATCCATTTCCGGATGGGGGTTTTCGCCCCAGCCATCGCGGACGATGATCATCATCGGACGTTGGATGGATTTGAAAGCCATGGAGCACTCCTGAAAAAGTCATCGGCGGCACCAATAAAGCGCCGCTCAACCCTGCTGACGCCGATGGAGTATAGCGTGCCACCGCCCATGCGAACATGCCGCAAAGCCCCGCTCCCAGGGTTGGCCTGTGACCGGCCATCCGCGGCGTGGCAGCGGCTCGATGGGTCTACCAACCCGGTTCTCGCCGCTGGCTCGCTGCGTCTGACCGATCGCAGACCAATCCACCCTCAATTCTAGCTCTGCGAGAGCACTACAGGAGGCAGTAGACTTTACCGTGGCTGGGAAGGCCTTATCATGGGCGGTGGGAATTGGCCAATTCTCATTGGTCCGTGGAGCTTGGCTTGGTGGGTATGCGTGGATTCAAGGGTGAAAATAAATTGGCCCGCCGGCGTTGGTTGGTGCCGCTGATTTTTCTTTTGGCACTGGTGGTGCGCTGGGAGCGGGCGTGGGTAACGCCGGTGGTCAATTCCGATTGCCTGCGTTTTATTGTCATGGCCCAGAGCCTGCCCGCGCACCCCATTCACACCCTTCGAAAAGATGTCTATCACCCGCTCCAAGCGGTGGTGGGTGGGGCGGTTTATCTGGCGGTATTCCGCCATCTGATGACCAATCAACGCATGGCCTGGATTGCGGCAATGCAGGCGGTGGGCGTGGTGGCCGGGGCCTTTCTGGCCGTGGAGTTGTTTTGGCTGGCGCGGCGGTTTGGAGCGCCGGGGTGGGCGGCGGTGGCCGCGGCGGTGCTGTGGATTGTGGGGCGAAAAACTTCCGGCTACGGTGCCGATGGCATTTCCGATATGTTATTCTTGAGCCTGCTGGTGGGGTCTATTCTTCTGGCCATGCAGACCGGTCTGCGCTGGCACCGCTGGAA
>JABEVA010000417.1 GCA_013044065.1 Phycisphaerae bacterium | reverse complement strand
GTGCTGGCAAAGCTGGCACTGATGCGCTGGCCCACCAGGCCGGATTTTCCGACCCCACTGACCACCAAGACCCCGGCGGAATCCGGCCCAATATGGCCATGAATAAGATGGATGGCCCGCACGAGGGCCTGGTCCATGCGTGCGGCGATGGCCAGAAGGCTTTGGGCCTCGGATTTTATAATTTGCCGGGCATCCTCCAGCAGGCGGACATCGGACCGGAGGGTTGTTCTTTTTGCCGTTCGCATTGGGCTAACGATATACGATTCAATGAGCCCTCGCCAGCGTCATCAAACTCTGGCCACCGGGCATTTAAGAGGTTCGGTGTGAGCCGCGGTCGCGGCTATGGTTTGGCTGAGGGAAGATCAGCCGACTTCGGCCCCGGATCTGGGGGCCGACGCTGGGCCACTATCCCAAAGACGGTCATCAGCGCACCAAAAATAAAAATCGGCAGACCCCAGTCCAAGTTCACATTGTAGCCCTGCACTAACATCGGATACAAGTAGCCATAGCCTGACAGAATGGCTCCTACAAGCATAAAGAAAATGCCCACAGGCAGGCGTAAATCGATCATCGGGCGGTCTCCTCAATATGGGTGCAACATTCATTGCTTTCGGTGTACCAAGCCAGCGGGCTACCAAAACAGGAAATTCAGAATGGCCGTGGCAATCAATATCACGATCCCAAGGAACACGGGCCGTTTCCAAAATGGCAGCGCCGGATCTTCCTGTGGTTTCGGAGTCAGTTGATAAACCAACCCCACCATGCCTTCCTGGGGCTTTTTGGCGGTAGCGCGACTGACCAGCCAAGTTGCCGCCAAGCCGCAGGCGAACGCCCAGAAGGCCCGCCAGAAATTGCCCGCCTGCGGCGAGTTAAATTTCAGAAAGTCACTGTGGGGAAAGAGGGTGTGTTGAAAATGGGAGCACATCCATAGTCCTACGGCCGCCAGTACGCCGGTCACTAATCCCCAGAATCCGCCCCATGGCGTGGTGCGCCTGGAAAACATGCCCATCAGGAAAATAGCCAGTAGGGGCGCGTTAACAAAGCCAAAAATGGTTTGCGTAAAGTCCATGATGCTTTTGTCGGACCCCGCCCAGTATGCGGTTCCGACGCTGAGTATAACGCCCAGCACGGTAATGATTCGCCCAACCCAAAGGTAATGGCGATCGGATTTATCTTTAGCCAAGTATGCCCCATATATGTCATAGGTGAAAACCGTGTTAAAAGCGGTGATATTGCCGGCCATACCGGACATGAATGATGCTAGGAGCGCCGTCAATCCAAGCCCCAGCAATCCGGCGGGGTAAAACTTGGCCATCATCAACGGCATCACGTTGTTATAACTGTGGGCGGGGTGGGTATCTCCGCCGATGAGGCCCGGAATCAGCGGCAGTGCCAGCAGGCCGGGAAGAATGACAATGAATGGGAAAAACATCTTTGGGATGGCGGCGATAAGCGGTGTTCGGCGGGCGGCATTCATGTTTTTGGCTGCCAAGGCACGCTGCACCACCAAAAAGTCGGTACACCAATACGCGAAGGAAAGCACAAACCCCAACCCAAGCACCAATCCCATCCAGTCGATTTTCATGGGGTTGCCGACGGCAGTTCCGGTTCCCTTCCATGTATCCATGTAGCCGGGATGGGTCGTTTGGATGACCTGTACAAAGTGATGCCACCCGCCGTTAGCCTTGATTCCAATAAAAATCATAGGGAGTATACCCAGCACGATCAGAAAAAACTGCAGCACTTCATTATAGATGCTGGCGGTCAGACCGCCCATAGCGGTGTAAGCCACAACGACCGCAGCGGAAACCCAAATACACGCGCTAAGATCCCACCCCAACAGGTCGTGAAAAACCAGGCCCATACCATACATGCTTACCCCGGAAAGCACCGGCGTGGAAGCGGCAAAGACCAGAGCATTGATAAAGCGTGTACCCTCGTTGTAACGCTTTTTGAGGTATTCAGGCACGCTGCGAACCTTACTGCCATAATAAAATGGCATCATAAATATGCCCAGAAACACCATGGCGGGAATGGCTCCCACCCAATAAAAGTTGGCGGTCATCATACCGTATTCATAGCCTTGGCTGGCCATTCCCAGTACTTCCAGAGCCCCCAGATTAGCGGATATAAACGCCAGCCCGGTAATCCATGCCGGGATGCGCCGTCCGGAGAGAAAAAAGTCTTCGCTGGTCTGGTGGCCCCGCCCCGTAATGACTCCGATGGCAATGACAAACACGAAATAAACACCCATGATGACGTAATCGATGGGGTGGGCCTTTAAGACCGGTCCACCCGTTAAGGTGGCGGCCAAGTGTGGTATCACGGTCGCCAACGGCCAGTTCCCCAATGCGTGCATCATTTTGAGATTCCTCTTCTTTGTTTCCACCAGATCTTGACCGCCCCCGTGGTCGATTTTTCAGGCTCGAATGCCCGCTGGTCAAGAATGCCATGCACCACGAGGGTGGTGTAAAGTTGGGTGGATGATAACCAAAGCCGGGGAAGATTCAAGTAAAATTTAGCAGTTCGCCGCCAAGCCGCAGGGCGAAATCATATAGACCAGCGTTGATAAGATGGCCGATCCCGCCGCCGCCAGCTCCGCCTGGGCGCGTGCAGGTGGGCCATTCGGGCGGCAGTG
>JABEVA010000053.1 GCA_013044065.1 Phycisphaerae bacterium | reverse complement strand
TTGCCGGAGAGCGGGAATTCCGGAGGACTTGGTGTATCGCCCCAAATGGCGGATTGCCTTGGAACTGCACCAAGAGGCCCAGACCAACGGCATACGCTTGGCCTGGTTCACGGCCGACGAATTTTATGGCCGTCCCCGTGGAATTTCATTTGGAACTCTCACGGCGCGGCCAACAATACGTGCTGGAAGTGCCGCGTAACTTCTGGGGCTGGTGCCGCCAGCCGGAGCTGCTGCACAAGGCCCATCATGGCGCTGTCGGGCGAAGGCTCAAGCGGCAGAATCCATTGATCTCAACCGTCGAGAACCTGGTAGCACATTCGCCGATCTTCCGCCAGCAGACGTGGATACCATACCTGATCAAGGAAGGAGAAAAAGGGCCAGTGGTCTGGGAAGCCAAGGTGGCACCGCTTTACCTCAAAGATCACGACGGCCTGCCGACACGGGCGCACCTGCTGATCGTGGCCCGCGATGTCCTGAATCCCGGCGAGGTCAAATATTTTGTCTCCAACGCCCCCGTGGACACACCGTTGACGACGTGGTTGCCGGTGGCCTTCGCCCGCTGCCATGTTGAACGCTGCTTTGAGGACCTGAAGACCGAATTGGGCATGGACCACTTTGAAGTGCGGAATTATACCTCTCTGATACGCCATCTGACGCTAACGGCGGTGAGTTTTCTGTTCCTGGCCAAAACGTTGGGGGCGCTAAACAAAAATGCCGGAATTCACCCTTTGCCAAGTTCGGACTGCGGCCAACAGCTACCTCGTTAATCTGGACCTGCCACCAGCGGCGCGTTACCAACGGCTTGCAGACATCGCCCACACCATCACACGTCAGCAACAACGCAACGCCTGATCCCGCCGTTCTCACCGCAAGAAGACCATCCGGCAACTTAAGCAGATCGGTATCCAATTCCGAAAACTAGGCCACTGCAACCTGGAGTGAAAGGTCGTTGTAGTATTAGACACCACACTTTTTTGTGGCCGCAATTCAAGCGAGTCGCTTTCTGCGATCAGCCGAGCTTGAGGGCAAGGCGGGAACAATAAATACCGGGGTTGATGCTCGTAAGTCAAAGGCGTGATCCATTCCTTACTTGAATCTACGCCATGGGCGAAATCCTTCGTTGATCACTACAGACCTCAGGGGGGCGAAAAACTGCGAATTGAGCATTTCAAACGCATTGCCCATGATGTACCGAATGGCAAAACGAATCGGCTTGGCCGGGCTATCCTGAACCCATGGCAATATAACATAATCACCAATACACTTGATTCCCGCGGCCATCAGAAACAACACGTTATAACGGGAAAAGATGTGACCGCACAGATGGACATGTATGGCGTTTCTCCCCATCCAATAGGCAAAAACGCCGGCGCAAAGACCCGCCAACAGCCCGGCAATATTGATAAATACAGCCGCCATGGCCTGGTACCCGGATCCACCCTTGTGCGTAAAGGCCAAAATCATATTGAAGTTGGCAATTTCCAGAGCGCTGGCGAACACGCCTCCGAAAAAGCAACCTAGGAAGCCCAGATACAAGGTGTCTCTGGACATAAAAATAAACGCCAGCCACGTAAGCGTTTGCATGCTCGACGCCACAAAAATCACAGGCTTACAGCCGAGCCGGTCAATCAGACGCCCCCATACGGCATAGGATGCAATTTGGCCGATGTTGGTCGCCAGCATAATCATCGCGCACGCCGCCAGATAGGGATGCACAAAGAACCAGGATTGACCACTCCGGACACTTAGCAGATCCAGCACCATCACCCAGACAAATGTTCCGGAAAATGTCACCGCAAAAGTGTACACACTGGAGTAAAGCAGATAAAGCAGAAAGGGGCCGTCAAACAGTGGAGCCAGAAATGTGGATCGCATTGCCCCTCCCCCTGCCGGCTCTGCGATGATTTCCTCCACCCGGTGGTAGCACTGTATTTCCGTCATACCCGCAAAGGCGGCGACAAGGAAGATGCCGCTGATGACCAGAATCAGCGGCGGCAGGTGAACCTGGCGACTGATGAAACCCAGCCAATGATCCAACCAGGAATCGTGCGTGGCATCCAACAAGACGCCCACCAGAATTGCCGTCAACGCTGATACCACAATACCCACCCGACTGCGGCGGGAAAAGTATTTTCCCCGAACCCGTTGCGGCACCAACCTGGCCATCCATAAAACCCACGGTGGACCACCCACATTCCCCAGGGCCGAAGCCAGAAATACCACCACAACAATGGCCATGGCCCCATGGAAAGCGGGAAAGATCCAAGGCAGCAGCGCCAACGGAATATAAAGTGCACGTTGGCTCGTACCGCACCAGAGAATAATGCGCTTCACGCGACCGGTAGACTGTGTATAAACCGACCCAATAATCTGAAAAATGGACCCTAAAAATCCCGCCGCCGCTAAATATCCAAAGGTCAAGTCATTGGCTCCCATGTATTTGGCCAATTCGGTAACGGTGGCACCAGTGGTGGAAAACATCCAGAACGCCCCAAAAAACCAACTGAAGATGACATAGTAAAGGCTGCGCCTAAGTTCCACTCCGCCAATACGGTAGCTCCGCGGCAAACTGGGCGTTTCCGTTGGCGATTCGCGAAATCGCGCGATTTCTGCAGACATCGTTTTGTCATCCCCAAACCAGCCACGAGTATACGGCCAGTATGGGGAGCCTGTATAGCCAGGCACATCAGCCCTTGCCGGTGCGCTGGGAATGAAAAGCTCATGGTTGAAGGTGAGGCGATCGACTGCAAAATTGTGGCAAAGCTTCAACGGAGGCCTTGGTAAGATGTCGGTGCCACGCTATTTCCGAAACACTGGCGACGCCAACTGCTTCACCAGACTTCATTGAACAAGAGCGTATTTATAGGCTGCAAAGTGACAGGAAGCCAAAGATTTCTTTCCGGACTCTGGGCTTTGGTGGTGTGGTTGGGCCGGAAAAAGCGGCTTAGCCAGACCCTTAAACCACCACATTTTCGGCCAGGGGTGTTTTCCGGACGCATCCAAAATTATGCGACCCACCACACAAAAGCCGCC
>JABEVA010000416.1 GCA_013044065.1 Phycisphaerae bacterium | reverse complement strand
TGGTGAGGAGCCGACCAGCGACATCGGACTGGCTTGTCGCTGGGCCATTGGCAAATTAACCGGAAAAATGCCCGCAAGACCGATGATTCAGGCAGATTTCCGCAGTGCCTTCATCGCCCCGCAACCGTCAAATCCTCAATAACAAATTACTCCGTTATCTCCAGCGCTGCCGCCAGGGGACCACGCAAAAATAAATTCGCCCTTTTCCGGGGCAGGAATTTGGCCGCTGGCGCGGCGTGACGGGCGCGCATACCATGCCAGTGCGTCGGTCAGGAGCGAACAACGAAGCCAGCGGCCAAACAGACCAGCCGGAAAGTGTGCAGTTACTTTTGCCCGGTCCTCAAGTGCCGCGGAAAACACACCTCGGTCCGACGTCCGCTGCGCCATTGGTGCATGGAGGGCTATTGGGAAGCGAAAGGTTCCCGGCACCAAACGGACGTTCCGTCGCCCGTCGCCCAATCGCCGGTGCGTCGCTGGCCAAATCAGCAGCCCGTCCCTTATGATGAAAGCCGATGGTGCCGCGCGGCCCGTGACAATGCTACCCGTTGAAGGAGTTGGCGAAGATGAGTTCACTTGCAGTGCTGTTTGTCATTGCCCCGCCTGTGTGGGCAGTTGGTGCCCCCGGCAAACCGTTTCATAAAATCGACACCCGCGAAGTGTTTATGCGTACGCTTGATATTTATGCCAAGCGCGATCATGTAACGCAGAGAATTCTCTGCGCAGCACCGGACCAGCTCGGTCGAATCCAGCAGAATTTTTCGGCCCATCTGGGCTTTCAGGGAGTTTCCGTCACCGCGGGTGGGCCGGATTGGTTCGGTGCGGTAAGCCGGGGACTCGAGAAACTGAAACCGGAAATACAAACTGTTATTATTCATGATGGCTGTTGCCCGGCCGTACCGTATCCGGTGATCGATGATCTGGAAGAAGCGGTAAAAAAAACGGGAGCGGCCGTATTGGTGTTGACACCGGGAATGCCCTTGGCACGCAGCGATGAGCGCGGCCAATTGCTGGATCGCCTGAATCCCGCCACCCTGCGGGAAATTCAGTCGCCCCAGATTTTTAGCCGCGTGGTCCTGGAAAAGGCCTATGCCGGGCGAGCCGGAATTCTTCCGCCGCCGCCGGACGATGCGGCGCTGGTGCGATTACTGGGTGGCAAGCTGACCGCGATTCCAGGATCGCGGCTGAATATACGTGCGGGCACGGAGGAAGACGTGCGCGTGGCTGGAGAAATGGTCAAAATGCTGCCCAAGCCGCGCAGCAAAGCCCCGCTTTCACCGTTTGACGAAGCACAATGGTAAGGGCCGGATCGACCGGCGGCCCCGCGGAATAACGATGCGGAAGATTATTTTCCTAATCACCGATCTCGATCTGGGCGGCAGCCCGCTGGTGGTGCGACGGCTGGCCTGCGGGCTGGCCGCAAGTGGTACGTGGCAGCCCACGGTGGTCAGCCTGGCTACGCCTGGGGTTGTCGGACGTTGGCTCCGCCGGGATGGTGTGCAGGTGGTAGGGTTGCACGCACGCGGCCCTCGCGATGGCGCGGTTCTGCGACGCTGGTTGGAAGTTTTGCAGGTCGTAGAGCCGGACGTGGTGATGAGCGTGTTGATTCATGCCAATGTTATCGCCGCGCTTGGATCTGGTTTCGGACCGCAGTGCCGCTATTTTCAGTCCATTCACACGCTGGCAGAAAACCCCGCCTGGCATTGGCACGCGCAAAGCCTGATTGCCGGCCAATGTGCGGCCGTTATTGCGCCCAGCCGATTTATCTTGCAGCGTATTGCCAGCTACGGTGGGGTTTCACCCGGGGTGGTGATTCCCAATGGCATTGATGTGGAATGTTTTGCCAAGGCCCCGCCCATCAAAGCGACCCTGCGGCCCTGGCCCGCCGATGCTCTGGTGGTGGGGTACGTAGGACGGTTTGATCCGGTTAAAAGGCTGCCTTTACTGCTGCAAGCAGCGGCGGCGTTAATCCATGCCCATGAAGCCGGATGCCGACCCCTGCACGTCGCACTGGTGGGCTATGGCGAACAAGAGGCTTATTTGAGAAATCTGGCGGCCGAACTGGGAATTGCGCCGCGTGTGCATTTCACCGGTGTCACATCCACACCCCAACATTGGTACAAGGCCATGGACGTGCTGTGCATGCCGTCGCTCGCAGAGGGTTTCGGCTTGAACATGGTGGAAGCAATGGCGGCAGGCACGCCGGTGCTGGCCTTTGACACCCCGGCGGTGCGGGAAGTTGTTACCCATTGTAGGACAGGGTGGCTGGTGGATCCTGCACGTACATCAGCGCTGGCCCAAGGACTGGCGGTGCTGCTAAAAGATAATTCATTTCGGGGGGAATTGGGGGCTATGGCGGCAAAAGAGACCGCCAGACGCTTTGACGCGGTGCAAATGGTGGAACAATACCAAAAAATTTTTGGACAGACCTAAATTTTCTTCAAAAACAACCACCATACCCACGGTAGTTTCCATGTCAAAAAACCACATTATATAGCGTTTTTAACACTTTATTAGGATTTTGTTTGGCAATCTTCCGTCTGTCACATCCGATAATTCATGATTGTTTTTACTTGCAAACGGCCGATGATTGCAGTAGCGTAATGGTTGAAAAAGGGGAGGAATGGGTGTAAAAGGGTTTGAGTGGTGCAGGCGTGGGAAACTCTGGTGATTCCCGCTCGGCAAAAAGGAATGCTTGGCTCGGCTCGGAATGGCGATGGATACCAAGATGTATTTCTCGGGTGCCCAAGACCACGTTATTGACGATGGTGGACGCATCGCTATTCCCAGCAGCATGTACAGCATGCTTAAAAACACGGCCCAGCCGGAGACGCTTTACGCACAGGCCGCCAAGCGGGTTATCAGCAATGGACGGACACTCAGGTTTGTGAAGCTGTTGCGTTACGAAGTTCTGCATGAGCGAGCCAGCCGGCTGATGGCCGAATTCACCAGCGACGATGAACGTGACCAGTTCGGAGAAGTCTTTTTCTCCAAGTTCAAGCCGTTGGAAATCAAGGTGCCCCAGCCGCGGGTAACGC
>JABEVA010000052.1 GCA_013044065.1 Phycisphaerae bacterium | reverse complement strand
CCAGTATTGGTGTCTGCGCGTAGCCCCGGAATCGCCGCTGCACTGGGCACTTTGCCAATCCCGATAAAAGCGGGCACACCCGCATTTTTGGCCCTACCTGCACCGATAGCCGCAGTGTACGTTCAGGCTCAAGCACTCAATTCCACGGAGGTTTCCCGTCCGTTAGGAATGGGACCGAAATAACTTCCCGATTCACGCGAGAGCGAGTGGCTGTGCCGGCGGTGGGCGCAAACCACCGCATTATTCCCGATGACGCGCCGGCGGGTACCGTGGTGATAACCAGGTGGTGTCTCCGCCGCCTGGTTTAATCCACGTAATCCGCGATTTCAAGGCCTTTTGAAGTCCAGTTCTTCCTGACGTATGCGGCCGCGGATGCACTGTACGATAGACAATATTTGAACTCAAGGCCGCCGAAGAGTAGAATTCATGCAAGGTGACGGCTTTGTTCAACTTGGCATGGCCGTCGTCATCTGAACTAAAGGAATCACGAAATGGCAACGCTCGCCCGCTTGGCCATTAAAGATAAATTTGCCCCCAGCCAGAATTTGAAAAAACTGCGGGCCGCGCTCAACGGCATCCAAGGCCTTGGCCGAGGGCGGTTTCAGATCCATAACCGCGTCCGCCTGCGGAAGGGCGGATTCACGCTCACTGATTTCTTCCTGGAGGTCGATGAAAATCTCTCCTCGCAGGTGAAAAAGGCGGTTGAAAAAGCGGGCTTCGGAATTCGTGGAGACCCTGCATTCAAGAGCCCCGCCGCGCGGAAAGGGGTGGCCAAGCTGGTGGCGAGGCATCTTCAGGCAGCATATCCACCGGACTATGCGATATGGTTTGGCCTGGCATCTCCGTCCAACATCCACCTGCGGGAGATATCACGCGGCATCAGCGACCCCGGCGATGGGTCGCTGATGGGGGTGCCGTTCGGTGCCGAAGGCGTACCCAACGTAAAGTCAGTCGCGCTTTATCCGGCCTGCCCCGCCGAATTACGTAAAGCATTCCGGGTTCATCCCGCTCATCCGGCCGTTGCCGCCCTAAGATGCGGCGATTTTCAAGTCGTCCACGCGAAGGACGGCCTGGCACGGTTTCGCCAATATCTCAAGCAATTGGGCGTGGCCAAAACCCGGGCGGGAGCCTGAGCATTGGATGCACAGGACCGACTATCCTTCGCCCGCAAGCTCCGCGACCAAGGCCTTGTTGATCTTCTCATCGTCCAGGAAGTTTTTCAAACCACGGAAGTCCTCAAACTACCCGTCGCGCAAGATCAGCCTCCGATCAATCGCTACCATCTGACGATTGCAAAATCGCAACAATCCCTCGAAAAGGTGGTGAAGGGATACTTACTCTGGCTCCAGGAAAGTGTAAGTCCCTTCGGCGGCCACGCCGTCATTACCGGAATCTTTGATAAACAGCTTGGCGGCAATACGTCGCGTCTCGAAAAGCTTCGGCGAGCGCTGCGCACGGCCAGATCTACGGCGACATCCGATGGCTTGAATCCGCGGCCACCAAGGCACCGTCTGGGCGACGCGATTGGGGTGGCCTCAACGTGGCGGACCTCGTCGAGAACACAGAGTATCCGTTTTCGCACCCATCCGCGGGCATTGTGTGCCCGGCCGAGCATTTCACGTACCGCGATGCTCGTCGGGCGATCCAGACGGCCCGGCAGACACTGCAAATCATCGCATCACTATCCGCCGACGATCCCAAGGTTGCGGCCCGCGAAACCTTTGAGAGGGCGATGCAAGATTTCCTTCGTATCGATTTTACAGCGGAGGAGCAACTTTGACGAGGTTTTCCAATGACGAGTAGCCGCAACTCCGCCATTGTCACCGGGTCCTCACGGGGAATCGGACGCGAAATTGCCACCGCTTTAGGAACTCTGGGCTTCAATGTGGTGGTGAATTATGCTTCCAGCCAGGCTGCAGCGGAACAGGCCGTGAAGGAGGTGCAAGCGGCGGGCGGCAAGGCGGTTGCCATTCAGGCGGATATCAGTTCCGCAGTAGACCGTCGGCGTCTTCTGGAACACGCCGTGGCCGCCTTCGGCCCGATCCACCTGCTGGTCAACAACGCCGGCATCGCCCCTTTGCAGCGCCGTGATCTGCTCGAGGCCGACGAAGAAAGCTTTGATCGGCTCATTGGAACAAACTTGAAAGGACCGTTTTTTCTCACGCAGGCCTGCGCCAAACAGATGCTGGCCAATGCACCGGATGCGGCAGGACGGCGCGGCAACATCATCACCATTTCCAGTATCAGCGCGTACACCGCCAGCGTAAATCGAGCGGATTACTGCATAGCCAAAGCCGGACTGGCCATGATGACGAATCTGTTTGCCGTTCGGCTGGCCGCCTCCGGCATCAATGTTTACGAAATTCGCCCCGGCATTATTCAAACCGACATGACCGCCGGGGTGCAAGAAAAGTACGACCGCCTCATTGCTGACGGCCTGACCCCAATTGCACGCTGGGGTCAACCCGGCGATGTCGCCCGAGCCGTTATGGCCGTGGCCCAGGGACTGCTGCCGTTTTCAACTGGCGAGGTCATCAACGTGGATGGCGGCTTTCACCTGCGGCAGCTTTAGGCCTGCCCGTGCCCGTCATTGCAAAGTGAGAATTTCGTGGATGTCCACCCGGGGCACATCCACCGTCAGGATGCCCCGAGTGAAACGAAAATTCACTTCTCTTCCGCCAGGTTCAAGTCGTACCTGCCGGGGGCAACCCCGATGGCGTATGGACAGACGTAGCGGGCCGACGGGCGGAATATGATCAAACGTGTAGACCGCTTCATCCGCATGTGGGCCGCCAGTGTTCACCAGATGGATCGCCAGCATTTTCCCCTGCCGCATCACTATAACGTCCACCTCATGCGAGCCTTGCACCCGAACCATGGGATTGGGCTGCGTCATCGCCAGAACTTGCCCGATAAAGTCGCGCAGCGCCGTGGTGCGGGAATGTCGATACACCCGACCCACCTCCAGGTAAATGCCCGCGATGGTGCCGCAGCCATATTGTTTCATGGAGGCCGCAATTTCTCCGTTCTCGCGCTGACTATTTTCGGCAAAGACCAGACCCAGAGGCATGACCCCGGGCAAGCATTGCACAGGCGCGTATGCGGATTTAATGGCGGCCAACATGCCCCCACCGGCAATGTACCAGCCGGTGGTGCCGGCAGTCTCATCCTGAATAATGCCAAGCTCCGAAACAAAAAATCGGGTGGTCTGCGGCCCCACTGCCAGCAACGTGCCACCCGCCCGTACATAGGCCAGCAATTGGATACGAAACGCGGGGGTCAAACAGTCGCACTCCGGCAAAACAATCATCCCATAATCAGACATCGGCCGCGTTTGAAAATGATGCTCGCTAAGCACATCCACATGGCGCTGGTTATCCAGCATGGCATCAAGTATGCCTCGCAAAGCCGTTAATTGGCCCTCGCCCGGCGAAAACAGGCCTCGCGATTTGTGGTAATAATTGGTGGTGGAATTCAGTAAGGCAATTTGCGGCACGGACTCCGCCCGGTGGGATACGCTCTGGCGGGCCCGGCAGAATTTGGCCACCTCCCCCATCACATCCATCGTCCAATCATCAATAGCTCCTTGGCGGTTTTGTTTGTAGTAGGTCTGAAAGCCACCCCCAAGGGCGACCACCACGGCCGCCTCCTGCTGAAGTTGAACTGCGGTTTTGGTGGTGGCGAAATCCCGTTCCTGCCACCGCGCCGTAAAGCCCCAGGCCATGAGATCCCACGGTTTGCCCTGCTGCATCAGCACGCGAGCTTCAAACCGGGCGGCCCGAACGCTGTCCATCATCGGGTAATCACCGGAAAGAAAATCAACATTGGCCGATACCGCCTCGGGCATGTGTGAAGAAAACGCCCAATTGCTGCAAATCTGAAATTCCGGATCGTGGGCATGCAAGGCGTCGACATAATGACGCAGATACCGGCGAAAGCCTTCGCGGCAAAACTCGGCAAATTCAAAATAATGTGGATCTTCCGGCCCACGCGGCACACTCTGGATACCCGTGGCGGCCCGAAATGCCTCCAGCACCTGCGGACCATAATCGCAGGCTGCCGCCCAGCAGTCGCCATCCACCCAGACACCATCCACACCATACACATCGCGCAGTTCCAGCAGTTGCGGAATCAGCAACTCATCGACATACGGACCAAATACCGACGTCTTCTCCTTATCGCGCCGACCTTTTTCATCCAATCTGGCCCACGATGGGTGCCGCTTAACCGCCTGCCCATCCCACACGCCCGAGTAATGCATGAACAAGGCTACTCCATATCGAGCGGTTATTTTGCGCCACAAGGGCAACGTGTCGCTCTCGAAACCGGGTGCCTGGCATCCCACCTTGGTGCGGTAACTGGAAAAGCCCGGATGGCCCTTGCAATCACACTGTATATAATCCGGATGAACTTTGCGGATAATGTTTTGCATCATCGCCTTGGTCACGCCATGGCCGACACGGGTACAATCCGGGCCGGCATGAAAATCGAAATGTACGCCCAAGAAGCTCTCGGCACGACGAAGACGAATCGGCTGTAACATCGGTTTATTTCCTTGTCACTGGCCAAGCCCTTGGCCCACTCCGCATGGAGATAACAACCCCAAGCATCGCTCGAACCTTGCTTCATGGTAGCCGTTGAGCCGCCATTCGGGTAGTTCCATTGGGACAACTCCGCCAATCAAGACCTGCGGAGTCGGTTTGGCCTCTGCTCACCCATCTATACGCCCCTTACAGGATGGCTGCCATTGGCGCTGCGGTATCAAGGCGGTGGCCACAAAACAGCCCGTGCCCTAACGGACCAACCCAAAC
This sequence comes from Phycisphaerae bacterium, assembly GCA_013044065.1. Taxonomy (GTDB): domain Bacteria; phylum Planctomycetota; class Phycisphaerae; order WQYP01; family WQYP01; genus JABEVA01. The sequence goes on along the minus strand of JABEVA010000052.1, from coordinate 782 downwards.
TCAAACTGCCCACCAGCGTCAAGCGTAACACCATATTGCCCAAGAAGGTTGGCAAAGTATAATAAGCCTAAAAGTGGCGAACCTGGCTCCACTGGAGAAAATATGAGCCGTAAAGAACATTGGGAAACGGTTTACACCAAGACTGACGATACTCAGGTTGGGTGGTATCAACCTGATCCGGAAATTTCGTTTCGCCTCATTGAAAAAGCTTCGCCGGGCAGAGGAGCCGTGATTGACATCGGCGGCGGAACTTCCCGGCTGCCGGAAAAACTGCTCGACCACGGGTACAAAAAGATTGCGGTATTGGATATTTCGGCGGCGGCGGTGGCCAAGGCCAAAGCCCGACTTTCACCGCGAGCGCACCTTATTCAATGGATTGTTGGCGATATCACGGAAGTGGAGCAGGTAGGCCATTTCGAGGTCTGGCATGATCGCGCTGTTTTCCATTTTCTTGATGAACTCTCCGATCGCCGACGGTATGTTGAGTTGGCCGGCCATACGCTACCCAAAGGCGGGCAGTTGATTATCGGAACATTCGCCAAAGACGGCCCGCCGCGCTGCAGCGGGTTGGACGTTCGCCGGTATGACGCAGCCAGTTTGGCAGCCGAATTTGGCCCGGACTTTCGTGTTGTGGATGAAACGTCGCATCTTCACCGTACCCCCAGCGGAAAACCGCAGCCCTTTATTTTTGGGTCTTCGGGCAATCGAGTGGGTAAAAATACACATTTTTGGGAACATTCCGCACACATATAGAATGTGTTATAATTCTATGTGTGGCAAGT
>JABEVA010000415.1 GCA_013044065.1 Phycisphaerae bacterium | reverse complement strand
GCGTTAACTGCCGGCGGATACATCCGTCGGTCTCATTCGCATTTTGAGGCATCCCCTCTTTTTTTCACCTATCCTCATCACCTTGTTATAGCCAACTTCCAGGGGAAAGCGGTTGTAGCCGCTCCAGTTATTGCCGTCCGCAGCCTTTACGATATCCGCATGGTTGTGAAATTTTGTCAGCAGACTGGCCTTCCACAACACCGTGCCCTTATCCGCATTGATCGCCCAAACGCTGTCATTGTTTAAGGCTACAAACACCACATTCTGCACCCCCTGATGCCGCCCCACCGTTATGTTGACCTTGGACTTGAACAACGGCTGCCCGGATTCGGCACCGGCCAAATGAACCGTGAAGAGTTTGCCGAAGCGCGCGGACGCAACGTTCCGCGGCTCCAATATCCTTTCTTGCGAATTAAGACCGTTATTGAAGCCATCATTATGGTACGTTAACACATTTCCGGAACCATCATGGCCCACCGCGGCGGCAACACGCGACACCACGGCCAACCTTGCGCCTATGCCGACTGCCACCATCGCCCCTAACAACAACCCAAGGCCTGGTCTCATGGAATAATCCTTCACGTCAATGGTACCGCGGCACCGCAGAATCAATGGTCAGACTCCAGGCATCAATGCCACCCGCCATGGAATGCACCTGCTTAAATCCCAAATCACGCAGCAACGCAGTCGCCCGCAGCGAACGCACCCCATGATGGCAGTGAATAACCAGACGCCTATGGCGATGGTCATTCAATTCATGCACGCGCTGGGGCAATTGCTGCAGGGGAATAAGAACCGCCTTTTCCAGCCGGGCGATGTCCCATTCTTCCGGCCGGCGCACGTCCAGAATAATAATATCCTCGCCCTGCTTTAACCATTGCCGTACCTGCTCGGGAGTTACCTCCCAATCCGGATTATGCGTCGATGGTTTGGGCGGTTGATCCGTCATGGTCAAAAAATCCCGCTCACAAGAGGCAGCATAAATTGCGCCGGGCGACTACAATAATCGCACGGCCACAAACGGTAAGTATTTTACCGGCTTCCTGGCCCGCGTGGAAGTGAACGCCATGATACACCATAACCTCGCGCTTACCCTACCCGTAGAGGTTCACACGCAAATCTTGGCCCATGCCCGTGCCAAATACCCACACGAATGTTGTGGCTTACTTGTGGGTACCTCCGCCCGCCTGAATGACAAACTTTTAGAGGTAAAACAAAGCATTGCCGCAACCAACCATGCCGCCGCCGCGGACCAGCGGTCTGCCTACGCCATCGACAGCCGATTTTGGCTGCAACAGGACCGGCTTGCGGCAGCCACCGGACTAAAAGTCCTGGGAATCTATCACAGCCACCCCGATCATCCCGCCGTGCCCAGCGCCACAGACCTTCGATTGGCCTGGCCGGTATACGTGTATCTGATTGTATCCGTCGGCCCCGCCGGCACCACCGCCCTGCGCGGCTGGATCCTCAACCCCGCGGAAAATCAGTTTGTCGAGGTTGCCGTGCGCACGCTTCATCAATAAGCCTCCCCGCCTCATTGCAACGAGCAGACCTGGGCCATCCGACCGGAGGACGCCTCTTATCCTTTGGCCAAATTCAATGCAAAATGATCTCGGGAGGCACGGATGGCCCAGACCCATTACCAGTCTGGCCCGATATACCGTGCTCCGGATGGCCGCCATGCACCGGCTCTTGGGAGGAACTGTTTTGCCGCACAGGATGATGCGCGTTTCTTTCCACCGCATATAAAATGATATTCGCCGCCAATGTCTGCGCCGATTTTGGCTCGTAACCATCGATACCCCAGCTATGCAACCCCAACAACCCCCCGGTAATATCCTGCGGTGAAAAGATAATGACCCAGCGCCCGTGCCGCCGAATCCCCAGCAGTTGCGGTTGCAGGCTGTAACCGTGCCGACTGATAAACGCCCGGCGATATTTCACCACAGTAGCTACCTTGGAATCCGGCATGGTGCCAACATAAATAGCACTGCTGAGGTTGATCGGCACCAGCGATTTGGTCGGATAAATATCCACCACCATTCTTCTAAAGGAACGCCGAAATGCCCGGCTGCCGCCCGCCGCATCCGCAAACAACGTACCTCCATGACTCAAAAACAGATGCAACTTGGTCTCTTGCCGCCAAGGTACGTGAAACGCCCCCGTCCCGGTCAAATGGGCCACAGGAGTGGTCCGCCCGTTTAACTCATCAATCGTTTCCTTTTTGAGAATTAGCGTGGTGCGATTCTCCGCCGCCATGATCTGCGCCAGACGCGGCCATGCCGCCGGTTCAGGATTCCAATTTCCGCCAACCTTCAACATGGCCATCCGCACCCGGCGCACGCTAACACCCGTGGTCCCAGGCAAGCGCAATGGATGCAACCGGCCCGTCAGCCGGTGCTTGCCGGTCGCATAAAAATAGACGTTGGCCGCCAAATTAAAAGCCATGGCCTGACTCGTCGATAAATTGCTTTGCCAGGCCGCACTCACATCCCCCGGCGAATGAATCCACAGATACCGCACGCCATTGGAAAGGCCCCACAGCGGAACATCGCCCGGAATCGAAAACTGCACATGCCGAAGTGCCGCCGTCGCACCGATCGCGGTCATCGCGTAGCGCCCCCGGACAACCTCCGCGGCAATGCGTTTCACCG
>JABEVA010000414.1 GCA_013044065.1 Phycisphaerae bacterium | reverse complement strand
GCATCGGGCGGCCGTGTTCGACTGGAACCGCCATGCTGGCGAGATGTTGCAACTTTACGGGGAACTGGTTACATAACCCGCGGGGGTTTCGCCTGGGTCGCCACCGGTATCGGGCCAACGCGGCGGGTAGCGGGAGGGAAGGCGGCTAGCGGTATGTCTCTTAATGAAAGTTGGGCGGAGGAAAATGGGTAGGGAACAAAGCGAGAACCCAGGAGCCAGCCCCGGCGCGCCGGGAAGGAATCCGGAGGGCGGCGGGGACGCTGCGCTTGGAACGGCCGGAGGGATCGAGGAGATCGCTGCACTGGGGCGGAGGCATTACCCGGCGCTGGATGGCCTGCGTGGCTTGGCTATCTTATTGGTGCTGTTTTGCCACTACGCCCTTGTCCTCCCGGTGCGCGGCGTGTTAGGGGCCGACTCTGAAGCCTTGGCCGTCCAGGGCTGGGTCGGCGTCACATTGTTCTTCGTTCTTTCCGGCTTTCTAATCACTGGAATTCTTTATGACGCCAAGGGCCAATCGCACTATTTTCGTAACTTTTACGCCCGGCGCACGCTGCGGATTTTTCCGCTGTACTATGGCGTGCTGGCCGTTGAGCTGCTGGTTCTGCTGGTAATTAAATTCGGATTCCCGCACGCTTGGTTGCATCTGCATAACCCGCAAAAACTTTGGGCGGCCATGCCGTGGTTCTGGAGCTATACCACCAATGTCGGAATGGCTTTCTTTCATATCCACACGGTATTACAAGGACATTTTTGGTCTCTGGCTGTGGAAGAGCAGTTCTACCTCGTCTGGCCCGTCCTTATCCTTCTGTTGAGCCGCCGTGGGCTTATTCGGGCTTGCCTTGCATTGGTTGTTATCGCCTTCGCAACCCGGTTCCTGCTGACTGCCCTCGGGCGTGGGCCCTTTGCAGCCTATTCCTTCACGCCCTGCCAGTTCGATGCCCTTGGTTTGGGTGCACTGGTAGCCATTCTGGCACGCGAGCCGGCCGGACACGGCTGGCTTAAACGTTATTCCCCCCCCGTGCTCGCGGCTGCGGCCACTCTGACGTTGGTCTCATTTTTCACAATTGTGGCCCTCCGAATCAATCCGGCCAGCTTGGGGGAAATCAACGTGCGCGTTGCGCGCGGCGGCAATGCAGGAGGCTTCGTCGTTTTCCGGGATGTTCCCTGGCTTTGCGATGTCCTTTACGCGCCGTTGGATGCCGCGTTTGCCGCGTTGCTTGCTGCGATCGTTACGGGTGCCTCGGCGCGGCTAGGGGCTTTTTTCAGTTGGACGCCGTTGCGGGCGCTGGGGGGATACAGCTATGGCCTTTACGTATTTCACTTTATCGTGTTCGTAATACTTGGCAATTTGCTGCTTCATTTTCCGCGAATCAGGGATGCAACCACCAATCAGATGCTACCTGCGATTGGTCTGTTGCTTACCAATTTGGTAATATCGCTTACGCTCGCCGTCGCGAGCTTCCACCTGTATGAGAAGCGGTTCTTGAAACTCAAGAAGAATTTCCCGGAACGGGCGGCGGCGGCCGTGCCGCCTCAATGACCAAAGATCAAAGATCAAAGATCAATACGTGACGCAGGAGTTAGAAGATAGGAGCTAGGAGTTAGAAGAATGGTGGGCGAACCAAAGATACAAAACCACGGGGCCACAGCGGCCATGGCCGGCGCGCCGGCTCTGAGCGAGGCCGAAAGCGAAACTCCTGCGGCCCAGCCGCCACCTGCGCTTTTAGGCGGAGTGGAGCAAAGCGGCTCGCTGCTCATTGCTAATCCCGGCGCGCCGGGATTGAGCGAGGCCAAGCAGAGCGTTGCCGATCCGTTTTTCAGTGGCCGCAAGCACCTTCCCGCACTTGACGGCCTCCGCGGGGCCGCCATTTTCCTAGTGCTCCTTTGCCACTATCGTGATGAGTTTGGCGCATTTGGCCGGATCGGCCACGCGTTGGCCCATGTGTTTGGCTGGGGCTGGGTCGGCGTCGACCTATTTTTCGTACTCTCCGGGTTTCTGATCACCGGAATTCTTTACGACTGCAAGGGGCAGGAAAGTTATTTCAAGAACTTTTATGCTCGGCGGTTCCTGCGCATCTTTCCTCTGTACTACGGGTTCCTCGCCCTATTTCTCCTTGGCTTGATTGTGTACCGATTCGGTTTTCCGCAAGATTTTTCCGGTTCGGCGGTCGGCCGCGCGCTCTGGCGCTACCAGCCGTGGCTGTGGACATACACGTTTAACTTCCGGTGCGCTTTGCACGGCAACACCGGTCTGGTTGTCAGCCAGTTCTGGACACTCTCGATCGAAGAACAGTTTTACCTGTTCTGGCCCTTAACCGTCTTTCTTCTGCCGCGAGGGAAACTCATATACGCCTGCGTGGGCATCGGGGTTGGCTCGCTGGTCCTGCGGCTGATCGCGGCCGGGGCGGGCGCTTCGGCGATGGCGATATACACCGCAACACCTTTTCAACTTGACGCCCTGGCGACCGGCTCGCTGCTTGCCATGCTGGTACGTGGGCCGGTGGCGCTTGGCCGCATAGATGTT
>JABEVA010000413.1 GCA_013044065.1 Phycisphaerae bacterium | reverse complement strand
AGCCGGTGGGGCCGGGCGGCTTGCGCCAATTGGTAGGCATGGCCGAACTTTCCGGGGCGTTAGCGTCGGTGTAGACAAATTGTAAAAGAGGAGTGCGCCGATGGCGCGGGTGTCCAAAAGACTTTCCGTTCTGGACCGGTTCCTGACGCTGTGGATATTTGTGGCCATGGCGGTGGGCATTGGGGTGGGCTATTTATGGACCGGCTTGCCGCGGGTGATGGGTCATTTTGAGTTTGGCACCACGAATATGCTCCTGGCGGTGGGCCTGATTCTGATGATGTATCCGCCGCTGGCCAAGGTGCGTTACGAAGAGCTGGGCAAAGTATTTGGCAACACCCGGGTACTGGGGCTTTCCTTGCTGCAAAATTGGGTGATCGGCCCGATTTTGATGTTTGCCCTGGCGGCACTATTTTTGCATGGCCATCCAATGTTTATGATCGGGCTGATTTTAATCGGCCTGGCCCGCTGCATCGCCATGGTGATTGTGTGGAACGAGCTGGCCAGCGGTGATACAGACTATGCTGCCGGCCTGGTGGCGTTTAACAGTGTATTTCAGGTGGTGCTTTACAGCTTGTATGCGTGGCTGTTTATGAAGGTGCTCCCGCCTTTGGTGGGGCTGCACTTTCCGGCGGTAAACCTGGCGGGAATTTCCATTTTAAGTATTGCCCGCAGCGTGCTTATTTATCTGGGCATTCCATTTTTTGCGGGGCTGGTGACGCGGTTCGTTCTGATACGTGCCCGCGGCAAAACCTGGTATGAACAGCATTTTATCCCGCGCATCAGCCCCATCACGCTGGTGGCTCTGCTGTTTACGATTGTGGTGATGTTCGCGTACCAAGGGCGGCAGATTGTGGCGGAGCCTGGGTCGGTGGTGCTGATCGCCATTCCGCTGCTGATTTATTTTGTAGCGATGTTTTTAATCAGTTTTTGGATGGGGCGGCGCATTGGGGCCAATTACGCCCAAACCGCCACCATTTCCTTCACCGCCGCGAGCAATAATTTTGAGTTAGCCATCGCCGTGGCGGTGGCGCTTTTTGGTGTGGCCAGCCCGGTGGCATTTACAGCGGTCATCGGCCCGCTGGTGGAAGTGCCGGTGATGATTGGTTTGGTGAATGTGGCGCTCTATTTTCAGCGGCGTTATTTCGGTGCGGCCGTTGTTGCCGGGCCGGCGCGTCCTGGTGGCGGAGAGTGTGCAGCGGCGTGCGCCGCGGGTGGGGGCGGGAGCCTTGCGTCAGAGCGCCGAGCGGTTGATAAGGAGTCCGAACATGTCTGAATCTATTGTGGAAACTGTCAAATCCCGTTATGGGGCGGTTGCCGAATCAGAGCTTTCCAACCGTGATGCCGGGGTTCGGGCCGTGGCCGAAGCGTTTGGCTATGCGGCAACGGAACTGCAGGCCATTCCCGCTGAAGCCAACATGGGGCTTTCCTGCGGCAACCCAACGGCGATGGCGTCGCTGAAGCCGGGCGAAGTGGTGGTGGATTTGGGGTGTGGCGGGGGGTTGGATGTATTTTTGGCGGCGGCAAAGGTGGGTCCGCAAGGGAAGGCCATCGGCATTGATATGACGCCGGCCATGATTGAGCGGGCACGAAAAAGCGCCGCCCGCGGTCCGGATGGTCGGCCCTACGCCAATGTGGAATTCATCCTGGCGTCCATGGATCGCACCACTTTGCCCAGTGGTAGTGTGGATTGTGTTATTTCCAATTGTGTAATCAACCTGGCCGTGGATAAGGCGGCGGTGTTTGGGGAGATAGCGCGGATACTCAAGGCCGGCGGGCGACTGGCGATCAGCGATATCGCACTGAAAAAAAACTTGCCGGCGGAATTGGCCGACAACATTGGGGCCTATGTGGGGTGCATTGCGGGAGCCCTTTTGGTGGGGGATTATCAGCGGCAACTTAGCAATGCCGGATTTGAACAGGTGGCGGTGATTGATAGCGGAGCAGATTTGAACACGTACGCCAAAGTGGAGGGCCAGGGTTGCTGCGCACCGCCGGGCAATGATCCGGCCGGGCCAGAGAGAACCGCGTTAAGATCCAAAGGTGATGAGCGCCTGCGGGTGATGAACGTGGGATGCTGCGATCAACAGGCCGCGCCTCCGGTCGCCGGGCTGGAAAGGCCACTTCATGCGGTGATGCGCGATTTGCTGGCCCGCTACAACATCAACGATTACGCGGCCAGTGTGAAGGTGTTTGCGATCAAGCCGTAAAAAGACGCGAGTGCCTTGAAGAGGGATGAGCAGGCTCGACACATGTTGCGTATAGCAAAAAGCACTATATCGGATTAGCCAGAACATTTATCCATAAATAAGGCTATTTCCCATCGCCGGTCGAGGTGGTTTCCTTATATATTTCGAGCCGTTCCTAAACGATAATAGATGGCGTGATGGCTGTCGACCGGCAGTGAAGTCCGAGGGCTATGGCCGTCACAGGGTCGCGCCGTCCTGGAAAGACCATTGCTCGAACAGAGCGGTGCTTTCCAGGGGTTGTATCGACCGGGGTGATAAACGTATCGCCCGTTGGCGTGGCGGCGGATTCGGAAAAGAGGACTGCACATGGTTATGCAGGTCAATTCAGAAAAGTGCGGCTCAGATGCGAGAAACGCATCGGTAGGGGTGCGTTGCGGCGATTTATCGTCACAAATCAGGCGGCTCTTTTTTTCGCAAACCACTTGTGAAAAATTTCACAATCTTCGACATCGTTTGCCGGAATTTTTTATTCTATTAGATTGTGAAATTTTTCACAATATGGCTCGTTGCAAAGGCCAAGCATTCGCATGGCCCGGGCGGGTGGCTTTTACATGAAAGGAACAAAGCCATGAAACGTAAACACACAGGTTGCCAGTTGGTTCTTTTGGCGGTGGCCATGGCCTGCTCACCGGTCGCGATGACCTATGCAGCGGATGCCGCCGGGCCATCTGCGGCGGACTATCAAAATCTCCAAAAAAAATACCAACAGGTTCAGCAGCAACTGGCCAAAGTGGCCCAGGATGTCGCCACGATTAAAAGCACGGAGGCCACGCTCAAAAAACAGGAAGCCAGCATCAAAAAGCAGCAGGCCGAGTTGAAAAAGCAGCAGGCCCAATTAAAAACAGCCCAGTCCCAAGTCGGCAGCACGGAACAGAAAGCCGCCTACGAGGCTGCCAAGAAAGTGTATGCCGAAGCGATGGCCCAGAGTCAGGGCATCGCCGCGAGTACCCAAGCGGCCAATGGCTGGAATAATAATATCACCCAAACCATTGGGAATCTTTTCGCCCCACCCGCCAAGGACGATTACTTTTCGCCCTTCAGCAAGGAAAACCCGGACCACATGCGGCCCGATATGCACATGCAGGTTGCCCAGTGGCAGGACATGAAGTTCTACATGGGCTTTTGGACGGTGGGTCGGTTCCAGGCCATTCAACAGTTCAATGCCGGCTCTAAGAGCGGATTGAACCCCGGCTTCCAAAACCCTTATGCGAATCTATCGCTGTACGCGACCATCCCCGGCAAATTTGACATGTTCGCGGATTTTTATGTGGCCAGCGCTCCGCACCCCAACACCATGTACGGCCACGAGGGGTATATGGTATTTAAACAGATACCGGGATTTGGTCCCAACAGCCTGCCCAACCAGTTATTCGACTACATCAACGCCAAAGTAGGCGCCTTTGATATTGACTTCGGCGATAACAACTATCATCGTTCGAACAACGCCTGGGTGCAGAACAACCCGTTGATCGGCAATCCGCTGGTGGATCCCAATACTGAGGAAATTGGCGCGGAAGTGTACAGTGTGAAAGGCCCGATCTATTGGCTCATCGGTGGTGGAAGCGGAACCACCACCATGCACTTTGATTACGGGGCGCAGCCGAGCATCCATGCCAAAATCTGGGGCTATCCCACAAAAGATCTGCGGTTGTCGGCATCAGTTTATCATGAGGATATGGGTGAATCCGGCAATGGCCCCAGCGGGACAGAAACCACTCACCTGTTCAGCGCCCAACGCAGCGGCGGCGTATATGCCGCCGTGTTCGGTGGCGGCGATAACCCCGGCCAAATCACGCCCCAGGCCGGCAATGATGTCACCGCCGTTCAGGGCGACATCACGTATGAAAGCTGGCCGTGGGAAAGTTATTCCTATGTCGGCTGGACGCAGGATACCAATGCCAACGGACAGGCTCCCGGATCACCTTCCGAGCGCTGGCTGTATGGGTCGTCGAACGTGGTCTATCATATCACGCCCGCTCTGTACCTGGCCGCGCAATACAGCTACGCCTTTGCCGGATCAGTCCATGGTGTGGATACCAATGGCTGGGTGGACCGCATTCAGGTTGGCGGCGGCTACTGGCTGACCCGCAGCATACTCACCAAGCTGGAATATGTGCAGGAGCAGTACCACAGCTTCGGCGGCAACACCGGTGTGGTCGATAGCGTCAACGCCGCTATGGGACCGGGCTTTAACGGCGTGGTGATGGAAGTTTCATTTGGATTTTAACAGGAGTTAACGCATGTATTGCTTTTCTCAACCCGCGCTCGTGGCGTGGGGCCGTCAACGAACGGCCCCACGTCGGGTGGAAATTTCCATATTGGCGGTCACCTTGGTCGTCTGGTTTGCCGCCGCGGCAACGACGCTGGGGGCGGCTATGCCAACAACGCGGTATCTGGCCGCACCGAGCGGGAGCAGTTTGATTATCAAGGGCACCTCTACGCTCCATGATTGGTCGGTCAAAACCACCGCGTTATCCGGCGGCGCGGTCCTTGCCCAGCGCCGCACCGCCGCCGGGAAGGCCGTTTTCCAGCTTCGGTCAATACATCTGACCATTGTGGTTAAGTCGCTTAAAAGCAGTGAAGGGGGTGGTATGGACGATACCATGTACGATGCCCTGAACCGTCGCCAACATCCCGTTATCACGTATCATTTAACCAAGGCCAGTCTGATAAACGCCCCGGCCGGGCGCAGTACCCCGTGCGTTTTCAACACTACCGGCACGCTCATGGTCAATGGGGTTGCGCGAACCATCCATTTGCCGCTGCAAGTCCAGCGGCTCAAAAGTGGCGGCCTTACCATCACGACCGAAATCCAGTTGAAAATGACGACCTTTGGCGTTAAACCGCCAACCGCCATGTTCGGCATTATTCATTCCGGCGACGCTATTAAAATCACGGCCACGTGGCGGCTCAAAGCATCCGCGCGAAGATAAAGGGGGTAATTATGGGTTGCATTCGCCAGATCGCAACCTGGATCGAGTCACCACCATGCCGACGTATTACTGCGGCCAGCGTTAGTCTGCTGATGGCCTGCGTCCTGAGCCTCTCGGCCTCGGTCGCCGCTGGACCAAACCACAGTGCAGCGCCCCACCATTCCGCCGGGCTGCCCTTCATTGTTACGCGAACCAGCCGTATGAACCTCCGGGGAACGGATACCTTAGGTTCCTGGTCGGTGGTCAGCAAGCAAGTGCATGGAAAGGTGATACTCTTTGCGCACAGGGCAGCGGTGACGGCATTGCTTGCGGCCGTGCGAAAGCTAAACCATGGCCAGGCTTTGCGCCAAGCCCTGCCGGTTTGGCGCAAAACCACCGGTAGAATGTCGATTCCCGTGTTATCTTTACACGGTGAGAGCAGCGGCATGAATCACGATATCTGGCATGCCTTGAAAGCTCGCCGCCATCCGGTCATTACGTACCAGTTCCAACGTTTGATCTCCGCGAAGGTTGTGCCGAAAGCCGCCGCCAGGCCGCAGCACCTGGAACTCCGCATCATCGGCACGCTGACATTGGCGGGCATAACGCACACCCTCCAAACCACCATGGATCTCTGGCAGGATGCAAAGAGACAATTCCACCTTCATGCTCGTACACCCGTACTGATGAGCCATTTTGGAGTAACTCCGCCCACCGCCTTTTTCGGCCTTATTCGCGGAGGCAACCGGGTGCAGGTTATCTTTGACTTGCAATTTTCCGGACCGGCTCTGGCCAACGCAACCCCGCCCTGCCCGCAAAGACCGGCAGTCAATCCCGGGGTAGTGGGAAGAAACTGAATCAACGCGCGGTTGCCGGGCAAAACCGCTGATCCTTTTGTTCTGAACCTATCGGCATGACGGGTGCATAGCGCGGCTGCGGCCTCAATTAAAACGACCAGCCTTCATGGTTCTGCCGGCGCTTAGCAGTGGTTGCCGATAGCTGACTGCTGACCGTTGAACACTTGTATCGTGTTGGCATCGCACGGGATCTGCGGCAAAAATCTTCGCGCCATGCGAAGATTCTAACAGATTGTGGCATAAGGTCGGTATAGCATTTCCAGCTATCCCGTTATTGACAAAACAACTATAGCAGGCTAATCTTCGAATACGCTCGAACCCAACAAGCTGGTTGTGGGATGCGAAGATATGGCCAAATCAAAGAAGTTCAACAAGCGGGCGGTAGCGGCCAAACAATCCGGGGTGGGCCCAGATGGCACGCCCAGGCCTGATCAATCCCGGTCCATCGGACACCTGGTATCGGTGCCACAGCCCAAGAGCGACGGGGGATTAGGCTTTTTTCTCTGCCGCACCGCGCACGTACTCTCTCATTTGGATCTTGCGGCCGCCGGACAACCGCCTCACGTTCCAGCCCAGGAGCAAACGCCCTCTGCCAGCGTGCCGAGGAAAGCCGGCATCTTCATTGTGGATGCCCATCCCATTGTGCGATGGGGGATGTCGCACTTGATTGCTTCCGCCGCAGATCTGTCGGTCTGTGGCCAAGCCACTGGCGTGCAGGAAGCGGTCGAAAGGATCGGCAAGGTCCAGCCGGATTTGGTGGTGGTGAATCCGGCGCTACCGGAGGGGTCGGGTGTGGAAGTGGTCAAGACCATCAAGGCCCGCTGGCCGGATGTTCCAATTCTAGTCGTGTCCGACCACGAAGATGAGCTATATGTTCAGCGGGTTCTGCGGGCCGGAGCCATGGGCTGCGTAATGGCACGGGAATCGACGGAGAACATCCTCACGGCCATCCGCCGGATTCTCGACGGTCAGGTGTACGTGAGTGACCGGATTGCCTCCGGGATGCTGCGCCGAATGACCGCCGGTGGCCGGACGAAACCGCCCCCATCGCTGGAAGATTTAACTGACCGGGAGTTGGAAATTTTTCACGCCATCGGCGAGACTAAAACGGTGCGCGACATTGCCAAGATGCTAAAGCTCAGTGTCAACACGGTAGCTGCCCACCGTGAGCATATTAAACGCAAGCTGGGTCTGGCCGGCAGCCGCGATCTGTTACATATGGCCCTACGGGAAGCCATCGAGCGGGAGCAGACGTCAAAGGGTTGATCGCGACGTGCTATAATCCGGTGGTTGGTTGAGAGGTGGCGGAATTTTTGTAACTGGAAGGATTTAATTTTATGCCCACCATTGCCAGCCATCCCCGTCCCGCCGGGGAAACTTTGGATACTTACTTTCTGGAAATGCGGGCGCGATTGCTTGAAATTGGTGCCACGCTGGATCGTATTGATCGCTCGGCGCGGCCGGAAGAAGTGGCTGCGGATCCGCGCCTGGCGTTTGTCCGGGAGGCTTTGGCGGTGCTGCAGAGCGCCGGGCCGGAGCGAGCCCGGCGCATAGAGGAACTCTATTCCCTTAAGTAAGTGGGGGCCGGAGAATGTGCTTGTGGGGGCTGGCGGCGATGACACGAGGAGCGTTTGAATGTTTTTTATAGATCCGCATATTCACATGGTGTCACGCACGACGGCGGATTATGAGTTGTTGGCGCTATCGGGAGTAGTGGCAGTAAGTGAACCAGCATTTTGGGCGGGTTTTGACCGTTCGCCGGCGGGCTTTGTGGACTATTTTCGCCAGCTCACGGAATTTGAACCGCAAAGGGCGGCGCAATTCGGGATTGATCATTATTGCTGGCTATGCTTAAACCCCAAAGAAGCGGAGGATTCGGGCAAGGCGCGGGAGGTTTTGGCGGAAATTCCGCGATTTTTGGATCAGCCCAATGTGCTGGGGATCGGGGAGATCGGTTTGAACAAAAATACCGCCAATGAGGCCAAGGTATTTCAACAGCATGTGCAATTGGCCATCGATGCGGCGCGGCGGCAGGCCGCGGGTGCTTCCCCGGCCATGCGTCATGCCCTGATTTTGATTCATACGCCGCACTTGCAGGACAAGCTCAAGGGTACGCGGCTGATTTTGGAGATGCTCAAAGATTTCGGTACCGCCATTGATCCCGGTCGGGTGCTTATTGATCATGTGGAGGAACACACCATCGGGTTGGTGAAGGACGCGGGGTATTGGGCGGGCATGACGATATACCCGATCAGCAAAGCCACACCGCAGCGTGCCGTGGATATGATGGAAATGTATGGCCCGGAGCGTCTATGCGTCAACGCGGCTGCGGATTGGGGCGTAAGTGATCCACTCAACACCCATCGGACGATGCACGAGGCGCGTCGTCGCGGCCATCCGTTGCCGGTACTGCTGGACGTGTTTTATAACAATCCGGCCCGATTTTTCGGTCAAAATCCGCGCTTTAAACCTAAGCCAATGCGGATGGCCGCGCTTTAGCCGGACGGTGCGAGCGCAGGTT
>JABEVA010000412.1 GCA_013044065.1 Phycisphaerae bacterium | reverse complement strand
GTTTTTGGACACTCTCCAAAAACGCGCGCTTACCGTCCGGATAGAGGCAGTCAGCATCCCCCGTTTTCACCCGCTTGACTTTGGCAGAAGAGGGCACGAAGGTACGAAGTGACACCGGCGAGCAAAGACGGGTGAACTGCGGCGATGGGCTTTATCTTTTTTTGGAATCGGCATAGATGATCAACACAACCACCGAACGAGACGGGTCTGGGGCTTTGCCGGCGATGACGAGAGCGGGGGCAGAGCAAAGGCCGACCGGCTGGTTCAGGCGGGTGGCTGTGTTTTTGGATCTGATCAAATTTTCGCATTCTATTTTTGCATTGCCCTTTGCACTTATCGCCACGTTTTTGGCATCGCGAGCCATCGGGCTGATGTGGCCGGGCTGGCTGCGCCTGGGCCTGATTGTGGCGTGCATGGTCATAGCCCGGACGTTTGCCATGACTTTCAATCGGCTGGTGGACCGGGACATAGACGCCCGTAACCCGCGCACGGAAAATCGGCCCAGCGTCCGGGGCGACATTTCGCCCGCATTTATGTTGATGGTACTGGTGATCAGCGGTGTTTTGTTTGTTTTGACCACCGGTCTTTTTTATGAACTGCTGGGCAATATCTATCCGGTGATTTTGGCCGTGCCGGTACTGGCGTTTATCGCGTTTTATAGTTTTACCAAGCGCTTCACGTGGCTTTGCCATTTTTTTATCGGGGCGTCGCTCATGCTGGCACCACTTAGCGCCTGGGTGGCCATTGTGCCGCCGCACGGGCCGGTTCTGGGCTGGCAAGTGGTATTTTTGGGAGCGGGGGTGCTTTTTTGGACGGCGGGCTTTGATATTCTTTATGCCCTGCAAGATCAGGCGGTGGACCAGCATGAGAACCTGTTTTCGATTCCGGCCAGGGCGGGGGCCGGCACGGCGTTATGGATCTCCCGAGTTTGCCATCTGCTGACTGTTCTGGCGTTGGTGGGTTTTGGAGCGGGTGTGGGCGGAGGTATGCCGCTGGGCATGGTGTATTGGATCGGCTTTGCCGCGGTTGTTACGCTTCTGGGCATCGAGCAGTCGCTGGTCAAGGTTGATGATATTTCCAATATCAACCTGGCCTTTATGACCATCAACGGTCTGGTGGGAGTGGTGTTTGGCATTTTATCTATTACGGCGATTTTGTGGAGCTAAATGGGGCACCCCATTTGGCGGCTGTGAGCGGATGCTTAAGAGCATGGATTACGGGTGCGAAAGCCACTGGTCACCGCGACGAATCTGAACTACACAACATATTTAGTATGATGCGCTGAGGGCCGTGCATTTTTGCGGCGCACATCTTTATCCGATTCATTATGGGGTCTTCATGGATTCCTAGCGCGGGTGGCCATAATGCGATCTGTATCCACCGGCCCGGCGTAGGGTTGCGTGGATTTCAGGACAAGGGAAGGCTGCTATAAAAAGGAGACAAAACATGGCAGACCAAATATCCATCGGTAGAGCCAAAGGACGCCTGATGTTGGCGGCTTTGGCGGCGCAACTGGCTTTGGCCACGGTAGCGTGGGCTGGAACGCCGGCAAAACCAGTAACGCCGGCTGCGGCCGGGGCAACCACCACGCAAAGCGACACCGTGGCGCAGTTGCAGAAGGAAATTGAGTCGCTCAAATCCGCGGTCAACACGCTCAAGGCTCATCAGGACTCGGTGTGGATGGCCAAACAGCGGGCCGCGGAAGTGCGGGCGATTGTGGAAAGCACCCTGAAAGAATCGAAGAAGGAATCGCAGTATTTGGATAATCCGATTCAGGCAGGCTATGACAATGGATTTTTCATTCGTAGCGCGGATAAAGATTTCCAGCTCAATATCAACGGTTATCTGCAATTCCGCTACACCTATGCAGCCTCGGAAGGGCACAAGCCCAACACCAATTATAATACCAGCGGATTCGCTTTCCGTCGCGCGCGGTTGATTTTGTCTGGTAACGCGTTTAAGAACTTCATCTACTGCATTTCCGGTGATTTTCAAACGGGAATCTCCGGTGCGTCGGTCGGAAACAACAACGCGTTTGCCATTCTGGATACATGGGCCGGCTATAAGTTCAACCCGATGTTCATTGTGCGTGCTGGTTCCATGCTGGTGCCGTTTACGCACGTGGAATATTTCTCGTCCGGTACGGAATTTCCGGATTTTGCGGTAGCCGAGGCTCCGTTCGATCCGGTTCGGTCCGATGCGCTGGACTTGGCAGGTACGATTATCCCACATACCTTCAACTACGAAGTCCAGGTGAATAACGGTTCCACCTCCAACGACAACGGTAATAACGGGCCGGGCGGCCACTTTGGCAATCGTCCGGCGGTTTATGGGCGCGTGAATTTCGCGCAAGGTGGCCATATTTCTGATTTTAACGATTCGCCGGATGTTGCCTGGCATAAGCACTTGGCGTGGCTGCTTGGTGCTGCGGCAGGATATGAATCGCAGAATCCATTTGCAAGTTCAGTACCTGGTAGCACCACCGCGCCAGCCGGCACCGGTACGCTTAATGGTAACCTGGCACGCTTCACCATTGATGCACACGCCAAATACCGTGGTTTTGCGTTCAACAGCGCTTTGTACATGCAGAACATCAATCAAGATGTACCCATCTCTGGGAGCACGGCCAAATCGCTTTTCGAGACTGGTTACTATCTTGAAGCCGGCTACTTTCTGGTGCCGCATAAGTGGGAAGTGGCAGGCCGTTTTGGAGAACTGCTCACGAATCACACCAGTCAGCACCAATACGAAGGTACTCTTGGCCTGAATTATTACATCTTCGGCGAAAACGCCAAAATTCAGACGGCTGTCACCTACGTGCAGGATGCCCAATATACCAACTCGAACCTCGGAACAACGGCCGGTTCCAACGACTTGATTGGCCAGGTTCAGTTGCAGTTTAAGTTTTAAGCGTGTTCCAATTTGGCGGGCCTACCGCTGGCGTTCACGCAGTGTCCACAAACAATTGGGGCGGGCCAATAGGCCCGCCCCTTTCATTTTTGCGGTTGTATCGGCTACCGTACCAAGCTGGCAAATATCGGCAACTGCAACCAAATGTCTGTGGAGGCGTGTAGGTCTGTGGGGCCATGTGGGCCATGGGGGATGGCTTGGGTGTATGCACACGCAGTGCGAGGAAGGCAGCCGGGTATGACGTTGGAAAAGCGGACAGTGGTGGTGGTGTTGGGTACTCCACGCAGCGGTACCAGTGCGATAACTCGCATGTTACCGGTGTTTGGGATTCGGCTTGGAGATGATTTGGTAAGCCCCAATTTGAATAACCCGGTTGGATTTTGGGAGGATGTACCGACCCAGCGCATCAATGCCAAGTTATTGGCATTGGCGGGGCGTCATTTGGGCTGGCCGGTGTTTCGGCGGGAACCGGTGGAATCCGCGGCGGAATACGCGGAGCTGCTGCAGGAGGCCAGACGGTTGCTAAGGGGGAAACTGGCGGATGATAGCGTATGGGCTTTCAAGGATCCACGGGCAAACCGGCTGCTGTTTTTCTGGCAACGCTTGTTTGCGGATTTGAGTTGTCAGGATCGCTATATCCTGGCGCTGCGCAACCCCGCGAGTGTGGCACGGTCGCTGGTGATTTCG
>JABEVA010000411.1 GCA_013044065.1 Phycisphaerae bacterium | reverse complement strand
GTCTAAGGGACCGCCCAAACGCCGTAAAGATTTTTTTCGCGGTCCCCCAGCCGAACCCAAGCCGCCGGAGGTGGGCCATTGCATTTCAGCCGGCGGCTGGTGCGTTACCGGCATCCGCTTTGGCCTGCAACTCTGTCATGGCTTGCCTGATGCGGCCGGCAACCTCCTCCAGCGTGGCGCAGTCACGTTGCCGCGGGCCGATGTGCGTAAAACGCAGCGGCGCTCCATAATACAATCGAACCCGGCCCAACCGGAAAAAGTTTCCTAATCCGCGGCCATGTGGACGGGCGGAATGCACGTACACGGGTACCACCGGTGCCCGGCTCATCAGAGCCAGCGCCGCAATCTCCGGCGTGGCCGGTTCCAACCGCCCGGCTTCGGAAATGCCGCCATCCGAAAACAGCCCCAGCACGCAGCCGCCCCGCAACACCCGCAAGGACGACCGGAGGCTTGCCGCATCCGCCGGGACACGCTGCACAGGGATGGCTTGCCCCCAACGAAGCAACAGGCCTAGCAAGAGAGTATGGCGGTATTCCTGTGCAACCATCAATCGAATAAATCTCCGTGGGCTGCTTATCAACAAGGCCAGAGGTCCTGACCTGCAACCATGATTACAGGCAATAATTACGGGGCCTTGGGCAGGAATGCGGCATGGACCGATGCGCCGATAACCATGCCGCACCACCATATACACACGAAAGATACGTAATTTCACGGCCTGTCCCGCCGGCAGTGCCTGCCCGCGGTAATAAAAAATCACCAAGCCGATACCCAGCAGCAGCGAAAGGGTTCCCATGGCGTAAACCAGTTTTACCACCAGCACATGCATACCAGGCAAGAGGGCCATGGGAACGGTCATGGTGATGAGGCCGGCGGTGGTGACCATATCTCGCACCCCCATGACCCGGCCGCGCATAAAATCAGGCACAATGCGCTGCAGCAGGGTATCCACACTGATAAACATGATGGATCCAAAACATGCCGCCACCATCAGCCACAGCACCATGGCCGGCCAACTTGGGGCATGGGCCGCCAGCAGCAAACCGATACCCAGTAGCACCACCGACCAGCCAATTCCGATTTCCTTGGGAATATTTTGTTTGGCGCGGCTCAGAGCCAAGGCCCCGGCAATCATTCCCAACCCGGTCAAGGCCATCGTGAAGTACAAATGCCGTGGGCCTAGGTGAAAGCGTCTGTGCACCAAGCTGGGCAAACTGTTAAGAATCAAGGTGCTGATGGCGAAAAAGCCGAGTTCCAGGCTTATAACCTGCAGCGGACGGGTATGACGGCGCAGATAGCTTACCCCCTGGCGCAGACTCGCCCGCATGGATTTGCCGCGGTTGGCCGGGGCCGGCACATCCACCCCGCGCGGCAGCCGCATGGCAATAACACACCCCGCGGAAATACAATAGGTACACGCATCCACATACATGGCCCAGGCAAGATTGCGGGTGACCAGCCAGCCTCCCACTAAAAAGCCGATCAGGGTAACAATTGTACCGGCGGGATTGATCCAGGCATTGGCCTGAAGCAGTTCTTGCGGATGAACCAGATTAGGTAAAATGGCCGCCCGCGCCGGCGAAAACATCTCCCCAAAAATTGACAGCACCACCTCCGAGCCAAACAGCAGCCACAACAACTGCGGTATGGACATCCAACGCCCCATGGCCCCAGCCAGCAGCACGGTTCGGGCAATAACCACCAGCACCGCCCGCGAGAGATCACAGGAAATCATAATGCGGCGTCGCGGAATGCGGTCGGCGACGATACCGGCCAGCGGCGCCAGCAGAAAAAATGGCAGAAACATCGCCAGGTTCAGTTGGGCAAAATGCTGCGAATCCACCGCTTTTTGCCGCAGAATCACGATGCACAGCAACTGCAGCATTACCAGAAAATGAACCCGGTCCCCCAACACCGATACTGCATAAGAACCAAACAACAGCAGATAATTGCGATTGCGGGCCAGCGGCGGGAAGTGTTCCAGAAGGGGTGTTTGAGCCTGACCAGAGTTGGTTGTGCCCCGGCCTTGCGCCATCCATGGACTCCAATGCAAACGATATAATCAATGGCCGCCCCACGCCGCTCAATGAATTTCAAACCTCCACGGGGGGCTTACGGATCCCCGCGGAAACCGGCGATGACCTGATTGGTGAGGCTGATCGTACGGGCCGGTGTGCGAGACCGAGTATCGGCCTTGCCGGCGGCAATGGCGTGCTGCAATTCGCGCACCCGGTTCTGCGAAAGCTCCATCTTCGGATAACGCACCTCGCGAAAACCGGTGACTGGCTCCGGCGAACGCAAAATATCCAGCCACAGGTTGTACAGCCATGGTTCATGGAGTTCGCAGGTATCCACCAGACGGATGTACCAGTCGCGGTATTCCTTTTCCCGGGCGTGCCACGACGGCAGCAAGGCCCGCAGCCAGCGGCAATGGCGGAGAATGCGCATCTGCCAGTCCCGCCCCTTGAGATGGAACCGAAGTTTGATTCCGCCGATTTCAAACTCAGGTTCATTAAGATGCAGGTATTTGATTTTATCGCCATTGGCGGGGTTCACGTTATACCGACGGCGGTCGCGGCGGTATTTTTCCGGGCTGGTGTACAGCATGGCGACGTACACTTCATCTTTAATCATCATCACTTTGGCCAGATTCCAGATCACAGCACGGGTGACGGCAAAATTGCGCTGGGCATGGTCCTGCTGGTAGGTTTTCACCACACGCGAAGCGAATCCACGGCCGTAGGGCAACGTACCCCATTGAATGGCATCAAACAGGCGAATGACATAGTCGCGGCGGGTGACCTCATCCAGATTCGGCATCTGCTCCAGGGTGGTGCGGCACAGGCGGCGATACAGCGTGGCATTGCGCCGCCCCCACAGAGAGCTTACGGTGAGGATATTGGCCTTGCGTTCAATCGCTTGATCCACGGTCTCCACCTGACGCGGGACCGCGACGCCGAAAAGATCCGGCCGCAGCACAATTTTTCGCCCGATGTTAAACGCCCGGTAATTGCGTTCAAATTCGCGCCGCACCGCGTGGCGGATGGCCCAGGTGATACTCTTGTAAGAGACTGGAATAAAGCCCAATTGGTAGGCCACCCCCAGCATCATGATATTGGCGTAAAGTTTGGAATCCAGCAGACGTTCGCACAAATCGCCGACATTAAAGCTGAAAAACCGGCCCGGTATGCACTGCTTTTGAATAATCCCCGCCAGATCTTCCGGAGAAAAATCATCCCGACCCAGCAGGGTCAAAATTGTGGGTGTTTTGCCCGTGTTCACCACAGCGTGCGTGTATTGGGGTGAGGCCACACGCAAATAATCCGTAGGTGATATCGCGCGGGCGGCTTCCACCGCATCCACCCCAATAAGCAAATCCGCCTTGCCGAACGGAGTGATGGCGGAGCCATGTACCGGTTGACGGGAAAACAGCAATTGGCTGAAGACTCCTCCATTGCGAATCGCCAGCCCTTTTTTGTCGACAAAGGCAATCTGGTAGCCTTCCTTGTGACCGGCTCGCACCAGAATTTCACCCGCCACCCCAATACCCATCCCACCCACTCCGGCCAGATAACAGCGCCATTGGTCCCGCATTTTCATCGCCGGCGGCTCCGGCATGCCGGTCAAGTCCACCACCTCATCGGACATGCGCGGCGGGCGCTTGCGGGTGACAATGACTTGTTCAAAACTCGGACAGGCATGAATGCGGGAACAGGCCTGATCGTTCACGCAGGTGGTGAAGTCAGTCTGAATTTTCGGTCCGTAATCGGTGTCCGTTATTTTTAAGGCGGGGCAGCCGGTCTGGTTGGTACATTCCAGGCAATATTCGCAAACTTCATCGGTAACATTCATGTAGGCCTTTTGGCGTACAAAACCGTGGTCCTTTTTCTCCGCCACTTCGGCCCGATGCTTTCTTCGGTTAAAGGTGATGCCGTATTCTTTCTCGGCTATAACCACCTTAACGCCGTCTTCCAAAATCACCCGCTCCAGCGTGTCGCGGTATTCTTCGCGGTTGGCCGGGTTCATGCGAATAACCCGCCCCTGCGGCACGATGCGGCCATCTTTACGCTTCATGCCCAGCGGGCCGGCGGCATCGGGAATGATCGCCCGAACAATGCGCTCGATATCGTGGGCCAGCGCCGTCTGCCCCACAATGTCGTGCGTCAACGTGGGGTTGGGTTGATGGCCGGTCATGGCGGTGGTTTTGTTTTCCAAAATGATGTACGTAATATCCTGGCCCTGATTGATTGAGTTGGCAATCGCCAACTGGCCGGAGTGGAAGAAAGTGCCGTCGCCCATGAAAACCAGTTGTTTATTGCTGATGAATGGATCCACTCCCCCGCCCGTGGCACCGCCCAGCCCCATACCGCTGTAATTGTGCATGAGTGGCTTGTTCGGCTCGAACATCATCATGGTATAGCAGCCCGTGTCGCCGTGTGCGACCAGATCCATCGGACCGCGGCCGTATTGATCCTGCATGTATTTGGGATCCAGCAGACGCTTGCGAATTTCCAATAACGCGCTGGAGGAATCGCGATGCGGACAGCCGGGGCAATACGCCGGTGTGCGTACCGGCACCGTCATTTGTACCTGACTGGCCAGGGCGATCGTCTCCAATTCCTCCGTCAACCGCCCATTGGACAGCTCGTGTGGAATATTGGGCGTATCACGCAGAAATCTCGTCAACAGTTCAATGAGAATTGACGGATGGAGTCCACGGGTGGAAGGAATGCCGGTGGTTTTACCAGGAAATGTTTTACCCCAAAGCTCCACCCGTGAACTGGCATGTTCCGGATCGGCCTGGCGGCGCTGGGTGAGATATTCCGATACCTGCTTTTCAATAAAACTGCGCCGTTCCTCCACCACGACGATGCGCTCGCACATGGCCGCAAGCTCATCTACCAGAGTTGTATCCACCGGATAACTGATCGCCAGTTTCAGCAGGGGGAATTGGCCCAGAAGCCCCATTTCACTCAACGCATGTGCCAACATGGTATGGGACATCCCCGAAGCGATGAAGCCCACCGGGCAGCGTTGCGAACGCCCGCCGCGCCAACTGCGCTCAATGGGGTATAAAATCCGCGACAGGCCCAGTTCTCGACAGCGGGCCAGCAGCGCCTTGAAGCGATCGTCAAAAGTCAGTTCCTGCCGCCAACTGCGTGGTGGCAGAAGAACCGTTGTTTCCACCGGAATCTTGCTCGTTTCAATGGCTATGCGGGCGTTGGTGGAGATGCTCGGCCACTGGTTGGGCCGACATTCTACCGTGCCGCCGCCGTCGCCCAGGGCTACCGTTACCATGATTCCCACGTACAACTTGGAGGCCACCGACAAATCAAATGCCTGGGCCACCCAATCTTTGAGCTCCTGCGGGTTGGCGGGTTCCATCACCGGAACACGCAAATGTTCAAACAAAAATCGAGAATCGGCTGGAACCTGTGTGGAATCGCTCCATGGATCATCACCCGAGACCACCACCGCCCCGCCGGTGGCATGCGGAATGCCCGCCAAGTTACCCAATGCCAAAGCGTCCGCGGCAACATGCAGGCCCACGGATTTAAATACCGCGATGGCCTTGACGCCGACCATCTGTGAGCCGTTAAGCATCGCCACGCTTATGGCCTCATTATTGGCCATTTTGGCGCATACGCCTTTTTCTGTCAGTAATTCACCGATATCCTGGCAGGAATCAAAAAAGCCGGCTAAGGGTGAGCCTGGATAACCGGTCAGCAGAGCCACCCCTCCGGGCGTTTCGAGGCAACCCTTGAGCAAAAGCTCCGCGCCACCGAAAATTTCGGTTCCATTCTCAACCAGATACCGGGGGTCAATTTTCATTCAAACGTCCCGTTTGGATTTTGTACCGGCGAATTCTCGGCCAACCACACGCCATCGGCGGCCCAGCGAAACTGTCCTGCCCACCACTCCACCATGTCATCTTACTATGTTTACCGCGCCAAAGCCACAGAAAAAAAAGAAAAATATTCACCTTTGCGTGCAAACGTTAACCAACTTCAACCTCCAGCTAAATCCACGCCCAACGTCCGCCGACCGTCCGAAATTGAAATTCATACATTGGCTGGACAACCGCCTTACTCTGGTACAACGTTTCGCCAGAGATTACATTACCCGCATGTTAATTCGATGGAGTATGACATGAAACTTCCCCACATTCTTGTCGTTGGCAGCGTGAATGTGGATATGGTGGTGAAAAGCCCACATCTGCCGGCCCCGGGCCAAACCGTCACCGGCGGCCAATTCATGATGGCTCCTGGCGGTAAGGGGGCCAACCAGGCCGTCGCTGCGGCACGGCTTGGGGGCAAGGTTACATTGGTTGCGTGTGTCGGTGACGACGCCTTTGGTCGCCAGGCCATCAAAACTTTTCGGCGGGAAGGCATCCATACTCAGGCCGTAGCGCGGCGGCGCAGCCACCCTACCGGCATCGCCATGATATTGGTGGATGAAGGCGGAGAAAACCTGATCTCAGTCGCTTCAGGTGCCAATGCCGCATGGAATCACACGCCGACATTCACCCGACAAATGCGGAATCTCATTCGTTCGGCGGACATGGTCATGCTGCAGTTGGAAATTCCCCTTAAAACCGTAGTGGCCGTAGCCGAAATAGCCGCCCGCGCCGGAGTGCCGGTCATCTTAAATCCAGCTCCGGCTGGGCCTCTTGCCACCCTCCCGGAATCCACGCAGCGATCCCTTCTGCGTCACGTCACGTACCTGACGCCCAACGAAATTGAAGCCGGCCAACTCAGCGGAATTGCCGTGACTGATGAGCAAACCGCACGCACAGCCGCCCGCCGGCTTCTCGCCATGGGCGGCAAAGTCGTCATTGTCACCATGGGTGCCGTTGGGGCCTTGCTGGCCGATGGTCAAACAAGCGAATTGATTCCGGCTCCTTGTGTTCACGCGGTCGACACCACGGCGGCCGGTGATGCGTTTAACGGTGCCCTGGCGGTGGCCCTGGCCCGTGGGGATGTATCAATGGCCGCCGCGGTACGCGAGGCGTGCTTGGTGGGCGCTCTTTGCGCCACCCGCCTGGGCGCTCAGCCATCCCTGCCCACACAACGCCAGGTAAAAAGGTATCGCGCTATGCAAACACCTTGAAATACTCCGCAAAAAACCGCTCCATCTGCACGGTTTTCGCCACCCGATCAGGCTGGCGGCCGACGGTACCCTGCGTGAAGAACGTGCGGCCGGCGGTATTGGTATCGGGGTCCAGCGGCACCCGCACTGTGCCGTCTTCATAATGACAAAGGTCCGGCTGAAAAATAACCGCCGCCGCCAGCGGATCGTGAAAGACAATCTCTCCCGCACGTTGAAACCAAACGTCCGCCATCTTGACCACCACATCCAAGGGCGACACGCTGAAACGCTGTCGCACCTGGGCCGCCGCCAGTTTACATTTTGTCGTAACATCCAATCCCAACGATACATGCGGTGCGCGAGGCGTGCTATAGACCATGGTGGCTGCTGGAGAGTCTACCAGTATGTTCCACTCCCGATCCTGCGGCGCAGCGTAGAATATGCCAGCCATAGATACAATCTGCTTAAGCAACAACGGTACTTCCGGATCCAGGGCAAAAAGCAGGGCAATGTTGCTCAGCGGCCCGATGGTCAATAGGGTTATCGCTCCCGGATAGGCCCGAATGGTCCGCCGTAAAAAATCCACCGCCGTATTGGCCGGCCAATCCCGACGATGCCGCATCGCCTCAATCGCCGCATATTGGGGTACCTCCGGCTGGCCTGGTCCCGGCACCAGCGGGGCCGAACGCCCGGCATGAATGGGGATATCCCTCCGGCCCGCCGCCGCGCACACCACCTCAGCACAGGCACACCGTTTGGCCACATCGCCGGTGACAGTGGTGATGCCCAGCAATCGGCACCGCGGCTGCCGCAACAAATACGCCAGGGCCACCGCATCATCAATGTCGCTACCGATGTCGGTGTCCAGCAGAATTGGAATTTCATCAGACATAAAATAAAACCTGCCGATTAAATGCGATTATTTTACCGCCAACTTGGGGCAACCTCTATTCGTAAGGTAGCGCCTTATTCCAACCACACACTTAGCGTCGGGAGGTAGCCATCTGCACTGCGCAAAAGCCCGGTGCCGGAATTTTGATCTGCAAATGGCCGTCCGCCAAACTACATTCCGCCTCCACCGGCTCCACAGCCGTGGGACATTCCCAGGTGTTGCATCGCTTGATGTCACCGCCTCCAATGGCACGGCTTTGCGCGATACCGGTGATGATACGGTCCGCGATTTTCATCTGCACCGTTAAATCCGTGTGGGGATTGCGATTCACCACAAAGATCGCCAGTTTTTGTGATTCCACCTCGAAGCTCACCGCCGCGTCGCACACGGCAACGTCACCCCGGCTGCCGGCTTTGTACACCGGAGAATCCACCATCGGTATGAGCGAATTTCCCCGAGCCAGCCGCGACATGATCTCAAAAGGATAAAAGATCGACTGAATCAGCAGGCCATCCCGCCGGGTAAGAATTGGGGCTATCACATTGACAATTTGCGCGATGCACGCCACTTTTACCAAGTCCGCGTGTCGTACGAAGCTCATCAAATACTCAGCGCAAACCAGCGCATCTTCCAGGTTGTAAACCTCTTCCAGCAAATGCGGAGCCACCTCCCAATTGCCACTCATGCCTGTTGCGCGATACCAAACATTCCACTCATCAAAGGATACATACACTTTTTTGTCGCTGCGTTTAAGACCCCGCACAAAGCCCAACAACCCGCGGTAATCCTCCAATATCCGGTCAATTTCCACTCCTTCCGCCAGAAAATGCTCGCTCCCCTCCAAATTGCTTGAGTACCGATGTGCGGAAATGTAATCAATCACCTCCCAGCCGTATTCCAGCACGGTCCGGTCCCAGTGCATATACGTAGGTATGCCCCGCCAGGACGATCCACAGGCAATGGTTTTTATTGTGCCATCCATTCCCTTCATCAGTTTAGCGGCCTGCGCAGCCCGCTGGGCATAAACCTCCGCCGGCACATGGCCGGCCTGCCACGGACCATCCATTTCGTTGCCCAGGCACCAGAGTTCCACACCATACGCCTCCCTATGGCCATTCTGCCGCCGCAGGTC
>JABEVA010000051.1 GCA_013044065.1 Phycisphaerae bacterium | reverse complement strand
TTGTGTTCCCGTCTCCCGTCTTTGGTCGCGGCCACAGCCGCCCCGTGTATTCCATGCTGGAGTTTATCCCGACGCCTATCGGGATGGTTAAGCCCCTCGTCGTCCCCCGTTAAGGCATGGATGCCGAAATCTCCCGATCCTTCGGGACAGGCCTCTGTGACAGGGGCCGCCAATCGGACCTCCTGTCTCCGTGCAAAAAAATTCTGTTGATCTTGTCGATCTTGACAATCTTCCCGCGCGTAGAGGTTTGGTCATCCATGCTAACCCGTGCCTCTAAGAGCGATACCTTCCTCCCCAGCCGGCGAAAGCTGGGCCGCCCGGCTGGGGCTTGCTTGATTCCCGGGGCCGGCCCGGCCTATGATGGCATAAGTGTTCGGCGGTTCATGCAGAAAGCACAGCATTGTAAGATGACGCCATCTTCCGACAGCCAAAGCCGATTTGACACTATCCTACCCATGAAAATTGATGGAGTGGACTCGCTGGCCGCGCTGGCCCTGGACCTGCGTTCCAGTTGGAACCGCGCCGCCGACGGTCTTTGGCGACAACTAAATGCCGGGCTCTGGGATGAGACGCGTAATCCGTGGGTGGTGCTGCAGACGGCCTCAGCGGAAAAGCTGCGGAACCTGCTGGCAAATCCCGAATTCCGCAGTCAGGTGGACGCGCAGTTGCAGCAGCGGCAATGTGCCCTCGACGCGCCAAGCTGGTTTGGCCAGCATCATGCCAACTCGCCTCTCACCTGCGTGGCCTATTTCAGTATGGAATACATGTTAAGCGAGGCCCTGCCCATTTATTCCGGCGGGCTGGGGAACGTGGCGGGCGACCAACTAAAGTCCGCCAGCGATCTTGACGTACCCGTCGTGGCCGTGGGTTTGCTTTATCAGCAGGGTTATTTTCGCCAGGCCATCGATCATGACGGGAATCAAGAGGCCCTGTATCCATACAATGATCCAGGCCAACTGCCCCTCATGCCGTTGCGTCAGGCCAATGGCAAATGGCTGCGCCTGGAAATAGCGCTGCCCGGTTATTCCGTGTGGCTGCGGGCTTGGCAGGTGGTGGTGGGCCGCCGCCGACTCTATTTGCTCGATAGCAACGATGTAGCCAATTATCCAATACACCGTGGCATCACCAGTGAGCTTTATGGCGGTGGCCCGGAACTTAGATTAAAGCAGGAGATATTGCTGGGCATCGGTGGCTGGCGGTTGCTGGAGGCCTTGGGGCTCCAACCGGAAGTGTGCCATCTTAACGAAGGGCACGCCGCATTTGCCGTTTTGGAGCGGGCACGCAGCTTTAAGGATAAAACGGGCCAGAGTTTTCACGCCGCCCTGGCCACCACCCGGGCGGGCAATTTGTTTACCACCCACACCGCGGTGGCGGCAGGGTTTGATCGCTTCGACCCGGCCCTGATCACCCAGTATCTGGGGCGCTATGCCCAGGAAAAGCTCGGTATTTCCCACCGCGATTTGTTCGCCTTGGGCCGGCAGAATCCCGCCGACGATCACGAGCCTTTCAACATGGCGTACCTGGCGCTGCGCGGCAGCGGGGCGGTCAACGCCGTCAGCCGGCTTCATGGTCAGGTCAGCCGCGATTTATTTGCTCCGTTGTTTCCACGCTGGCCCCGCGAGGAAGTGCCCGTTACGCATATTACCAACGGTATCCATGTGCCCAGTTGGGAATCGGCGGCCGCGGATGCTTTCTGGGCCACCGCCTGTGGAGCCGACCGCTGGCTGGGCACCACTGAAAAGCTGGCGGAAAAAATTCGCGCCGCGCCCGATGCGCAGCTCTGGCAATTGCGTACCACAGGCCGACAATTGCTGGTGGAAGAGTCGCGCGCCCGCCTGGCTCGCCAACTGGAAGCCTCCGGCCGTCCAGCCGAGTTGGTGGCCGCCGCCCGTCATGTCCTGGATCCCAACGTGCTGACACTGGGCTTCGCGCGGCGCTTTGCCACCTACAAAAGGCCCAACCTGCTGCTCTTTGATCCCGACCGCTTGCTGCGTCTTTTAACCGACCCTCACCGGCCGGTGCAACTGATTATTGCCGGCAAGGCCCATCCCGCAGATATTGCCGGCCAACATCTCATCCAGGATTGGATTCGCTTTATTCGGCGGTCCGATGTCCGGCCGCACGTCGTCTTTCTGCGCGATTACGACATGCGCCTGGCGCAGCGACTGGTGCGTGGTGTGGATGTCTGGATCAACACTCCGCGCCGCCCTTGGGAAGCTTCCGGCACCAGCGGCATGAAGGTACTGGTGAACGGCGGCCTGAACCTGTCGGAATTGGATGGTTGGTGGGCCGAGGCGTATGATCCAACCGTCGGCTGGGCCTTGGGCGATGGCCGCCAGCGGGGGGATGATCCCGACTGGGATCGTCAGGAAGCGAGGCAATTGTATGATCTGCTGGAGGGTCAGGTCATTCCCGAATTCTACAGCCGTGACGCCAATGGTATTCCCACCGCCTGGGTGGCCAAAATGCGCGAAAGCATGGCCCGCCTTACCCCGCAGTTCTGCACCAATCGCACGGTACGTCAATACACCGAGATGCATTACTTGCCGGCGGCAGCCCGCTATCTGGCCCGGGCCGCCAATAAGGGCCAGGTCGGTGCCAGGATACTACAATGGCAGGACAAACTGCGTGAAAAATGGTCCGCCGTACGGTTCGGTGAAATGCGTGTTACCACCGATGGCGATACCCATACCTTTGATGTCCAGGTGTATATCAATGATTTCGACCCAGCTTGGGTGCGGGTTGAACTTTTCGCCAATGCCGTTGATGGCGGTCCGCCTGTGCGCCAGCCCATGCAATGCGGGCGGTGCCTTATCGGCGCACCGGGCGGATATGCCTACACCGCTCAGGTGCCGGCCAACCGCCCGGCGGCCGACTATACCGCCCGCATCATACCCCAGGACGAAGGCCTGGCCATTCCCCTGGAAGCGGAGCAGATTCTCTGGCAACACTGACGCATAGCCCTGGCACAAAAGCGTCCTGGCCACGTAAAGCAGGCGTCTGGCGGGTCCGTTCCGCTTGAGGACCGCCGTAAAATTCGTCACATCGTGGCGACGAAGGAAATACTCGAGGAAATCTCCTCGGGTCCAATATCCTGACTATGCGCGAGCCTGCTGCGGGGCTGGTTGGCTCCTGATCGGGCCGCCCGGTCCAAACAAATATGGAACACCGGCGGTCACCGTATGCCGCGCCGTGCCCCTTGTGGTGAATCCCCCGTCGCTCCCGTCTCCCGCCTCGCGCGGCGCGCCATTATCCTCCCCCATACCCCGCCTATCACTCATCAAGCGGAACTCCCGATGGAAGGCTCATC
>JABEVA010000410.1 GCA_013044065.1 Phycisphaerae bacterium | reverse complement strand
ATTCAGCTTGCCGGCTATGGTTTGAGCCATGGCATTGTCTTTCTGCGCCAGCGCCCCAAGCAGAACCTGTAATATTTTGCGCTGGGCGGCCATGGCCTTAAGGGGCGGTGCAAAACAACTTCGTGTTGTCATGGGCCGCTGGCAGTGGGTGTGAATCGTGGCCCGAGGAGGTAGCTGCATTCAGGGCAAATGGGCAGGCGTTCGATGTTCAATGATTTGTTCTCGTCGTTGGGGGCTTTGATTTTCGTGGAATATTTCTTGCAAGATGTTGGCCCCACTCGCATAATGTAAGTCGGTTGGTGAAACAGAAGCGATATTTGGAGGCGTCCAACTCGCCAGGCATAGCCGACTGGAAATGCGATAAATATGCATGGCTGCCGGCCGCAGGACGCCGCTGGCCGTTGGCGTACCAGTGTTATTGAGAGCATCTTTCTTATGAAAAAAAGCGCAACCGACCGAACCCGAAAGCCGCTTATCCGCCGGGACTGATTGTCTGATTCCGGTTGAACCAAGACCTCCTGTCGGCGTGATCTGTTTGGACGCGGGTATTTGAGATGATAAGGAAAACAAAATGAGGCATGCAATTCAAAAGCACTTGGGTATTGTTACCGTTGCCTGGACCATGGCGATGTTCCTGACCGTTTGGCCCGCCTTGGCGCAAGCTGGTACAGCGATATCGAGCGCCGCCAAAGCCCGCGGCCCCATTCAAGTTTTCGTTCTCGTTGGTGATGAGAACATGTTGGAGCAGGGGGTCATCGGGAGCTCTGGCAGCCAGCCAAAACCCGGCACCTTGCAAGCCGTGGTGGCGCACAATCCGAAATACGCGTTTCTCAGGGGCAAAGATGGCAAATGGGTCACACGCCACGATGTTGTCGTTTATGACCTTGATCCGATTCTTAACAACACCAAGGCTGCGGGGCATTATCTGCAAGTCGGGGACGTTCCGTACGGCGGTCGGCCGACAAAGCATTGCATCGGACCGGAGCTGATGTTCGGCACGATAATGGGCAGGCATTTCAAACAGCCGGTATTGATCGTGCGCTTTGCGGCGCTCCCTTCCCCGTGGTTTGCAGAGGGATCTCGCTCGCTGGGGCACGACTTTCTCCCCCCGACGAGCCGCGGTTCGGAGGCCATAACCGGCGGGTGGGATGTCATTCACTTTAACTGGGGCATATGGGACGCGATGTACTTCTCCAAGTCTTCGCGTTATTACCAGGGCCACGGCAACACCACATCGGTTGCGGATTACGAGAACAATCTGCGCAAGCTTGTCGCCCGGCTCAAGTTAACCGGGGCCAAACTGATTTTTGCCAACACCACGCCCATATGGAAAGGTCCGCCCGGCCGGCCCAATGGCGACGTGAACGCATTTAATGCCGTCGCGAAAAAATTGATGGAAGAAAATGGCGTAACCTACGAAAACCTCAACGCCCTGGTGCCCCCAAATGGAACACCCAAAAATCATAATGTTCACGCCGTGGGCAATCTGGCGCCGCAGGTGACCAAAGACATCCTCGCAGCCATCGCCAGCCGCAAGCACAATTGTAGACCGCTGCCCCGGGTTCTGATGATCGGAGATTCCATCACCGGCACATACGTGAAGCGGGTGATGTACAATCTCGACGGCAAGGCCGACGTGTATATGATACCGACCAACGGCGAGGGCACTTGGTTTGGCCTGCGCAAAATAAATGATTGGCTGCAGCCGAAGCAATATCTCCTTAGCGGCGATTCTTATCTGGAACTGGTAGACGGTTTACGCAGCACCTTCAAACATCTGGGTAAGGTCTTTCCGGGTTATCATGGGCAAGGCTATAAACTCGACGGGCTGGTATGGTTTCAGGGCACTGACGATTGCAAGTCAAACGCCATGACCGCCGCTTACCAGACCAATCTTGTCAATTTAATCGGGGACCTTCGCAAAGACCTCCACGCACCGCGACTGCCGGTGGTTGTCGCGGCCATCCCCCCGGCATCCGTGTGGCAGCGAGCCAATGCCGAGAAAGTATTTAAGGCGCAAATGGCAGTGGGCAATCCGCGGAAGTATCCGGCGTTTGCCGGAAATGTTGCCAGCATTGATACAAACTCGGATCGATATGCGAAGGATCAATGCCCTGGCGGACGAGATCTTTTTGACGGCAACGCCGATTCTTACCTGAAACTCGGCAGTCAGATGGCGAAAGCCATGTTACACTTGCTGGCAGCCGAGCACGCAGCCCTCCCCAAGGGTGCAAACGGCGCCAGTCGCCGGTAGGTCGCCGAAAGACCAAGACGTCGCATCGACAGATGGGTATGCGTGATAATGTTATGTCCGGCAATGGAGGGACAGGACCAATCGCGATGCCTCCGAAAGTTGAAGTATCAGAATCGCGGAGAACATTTCTCAAAGCCGGTGCCGGCATCGTTGGTGAACTCGCTTTGGCTCAACCCTCGCTTAACAGCTTGGCGTCCAGGGGGCAAGGCTCGAGCGATCCCAACATCTCCTGGGCCAAACATATATGACTGCCCATCATGTCATCGGGCGGGTTAAAAGCGGCCATTAACAGCGGGTTTTTTTTGGCCTTTAAACACTGAGCTTTTCGGTTTGAAAAGCAACGAGTTTACCGATGTCCAACGAGTTGGGAATGGCAATGCGACAGGCAATATTGGCATTTAAGGCACGCAGCTGGTCGCATCGGCGGATCGCACGTGAAATGGGGATTCACCGTGAGACGGTGGGGCGATATTTGTCATTGGCGGCAAAGCCGGCCACCAACCCGCCCGCCGAGTCGGAGGCATGTGTTTCGCCGAATTTAACTTCTGATTCCGTGCCTTCTGACGAGGTATATATCGGCAACTGATACCGGTATGACCGTTCCGCCGTTGCCAGGGGTTGCCTGCCAGAAGGTCTCGCGTTCTGGTCCGGCGAGTAGTTGTGAGCCGTGCCGATCCAGCTCTGACCAATTTGCCGATACCAATGCCGGTATTGAAGCGGGCGTCAAGTGAGGAAGTCTGACTTAGACCAGCAACACTATTGTTGAATATGGTGGCACCCAAGGCGGTGGCGGCCTTGAGTTGCACACCGAATCCAACGCCCGCAGAGGTTATGTTTTCGGCATATTTAACCGCAGTGTCACCGAATAAACATATACTGCCAATAGCACAAGTCAATGAATTGATATGGCCATGGGAGCGACTGCCGCAGAAACCCTATATTATGTCAATGGCGTCGCGGATGAGACGATCACCGCGTTGCCAACTGCCAATACTGCAAGTGTGAACCTTGGTCCGCAAGGTTACGGTGGTAGCGGCTATTTTGCCGGCTCCCTAGCCAGGATTCGCATTTTCACGTTCAATGCGAGCGCATTTAATTCCGCAACGGATATTTAGACCGCTGCGCCCGACCCGCTTCGCTGGCCTGATTCGACCTCGCTGCTGCCGCCGTGTGAGCGATTGGTTAAGCGATTAATCCGCTTGACCGAAAACAGGCTTGTCAGAGAATTCCCTGACAGTTCCTTTCGTGTTCAAATCGCAATTTCCAATTCATGCTCTCGTGCCGCTTAAATTCGAAAGAAAACAAATGGCTCATCAGTGATCATTGGCGCTGGCGGCCGTCTCATTCGGCCCCTGGGTAAATCGAAATGTTATAAATCCCGAATCAGATATTGCAGGCACCAGACGATTCCCTGAAGGTAGTCTTCCTGCACCACTATGGCCGAGGTTTCCGCGGGCAATGCGCCATT
>JABEVA010000409.1 GCA_013044065.1 Phycisphaerae bacterium | reverse complement strand
TGCGATGGTAACACGGCAGTGGGTGGCTTCTTATATGAAGATATTGGAAGCATTGCTGGAGATGACGGCTGGATTGTGGTGCTGGTGTGGGGCGTGGCACCGGGGGGCATGGGTTGCGGTCGTCGCGCTGTTTTTGGTTTTTGCCGGCGTCTCACTGGTTCGTGGCTGGGCGGGCCATCAATCTTGCGGCTGTTTCGGCAGCGTTCGTGTGAACCCATGGTGGACGCTGACGCTGGATGTCGGAGCATTGGTGGCCTTACTGGTGTGGCCAGTGCGCAGGCCGGTGCTAAAGGCTAATAAGTTTCAGTTAATAGGGACGGGATTACTGCTGTTATTGTTGTTGATCGGAGCTGGTTGGCTATTCGTTGGCAATCGCCCTGCGCGGCTGCATGCAGATGGACGACTTACCGGTGGCGGTGGCACCGTCATGATGAATCCGGTTCGTTGGACCCATTATCGCTTGCCGCTGCTCAAATATATGCGTCATACGCAGCGTTACACCCATGGCCGATGGTTGGTGGTGCTGTATCACCACGGCTGCCAGGTGTGCTGGCAGGCGATTGCGCAGGTCGCGGCGAAATTCGCTGCGGCTAAACATCTTCACCATGTGTTGCTGCTGGAGGTACCTCCGAACGGCCCTTTGCCGGCAGCTCTCGACCTGCAAGGAATGGTGCAGGCGAGAGTCCATTTTGGTCGAACTTGGGCGATACCGATGTTTCCGCTTTATCTGGATTTGCATAATGGCGTGGTGACGCGGGTGCGAATATACGCCAAGGGGTACTGGAGCGGGTTCTGAAAGGCCAACCGGTCATTGGCCAAAGTTCATCGCTACACGTTACAATGGTCGGTATGAAAATGGTGTTGAATATTAAACGCTGCGTACGCTGGCCATCAACGGTGATCATGCTCATCGGCTTCAGTTGGCTTTTGGGGGGCTGTCACACGGCGTTGGTGCCGTTAAAGCCGGCGGCCATCGGCCCGCCTTGGGCGGCAAGCCGACAGGTATCTACCACGCGCTGTGTCAGGCCCATCCCCAAGGTCGGGGGTGCCCGGATGAAGAATGACGCGCTGGCGACGGCGTCGCCAGCGGCCGATGGCACTTGGATCGCGAATTTATCGAATTCTACCTCCCAAATCGTTGATATTGCCAGTTACAAGCAAATCTTCAGTCAGGCGCTGCACCTGGTTCGCCGTACCGGCTATCGCGTGAGTTGGTCCAGCTACAGGCTGGGAATTATTGTCAGCAGGCCGCGGATTGGACCGGAAGTGCTGCAATGGTGGCGACCGGATGTTACCAACGGTAATTCCCTTATGGAGAGTACGTTAAACACATTTCGGCGAACCATTCGTCTGGTCATTGAGCGGCTAGGTAAGCAGCGATATCGAATTAGCCTTGAGGTGCTGGTGGAGCGGCGGGAAAACCCGCAGGGCATGGTGGGAGCGGTGGCATTTAATGGCATATCCGCGTTTGGCGGAAATATCCTGCCATTGATGGCCAGCCATGCCGCGCCAGGTGTTGGTGGCGAGTATTGGTATCCGGCAGGGCATGATCCCCTGCTGGAGAAGAAACTGCTAAAAGAGCTTTTAAGAAGAATTTGAAGTTGCAGTTAATGGCCGGTGCTTCCAAAGCCACCGGTGCCACGCTGGGTTGGGGCCAGATCTGTTGCGCTGGCCTGAATTTGCCATCGGGCTTTCACCACGGGAGAAATCACCATTTGGGCGATTCGCATGCCTCGTTTGATTTCAAAGGGTTCGCTACCGAAGTTGATGAGAATAACCTGCAATTCCCCGCGATAATCGGCATCGATGGTTCCAGGTGCGTTGGGCACGCTCACACCGTGTTTCATCGCCAATCCGGAACGTGGGCGAATTTGAGCCTCAAACCCCGGCGGAATGGCTAGAATAAAACCGCAGGGAATGGCGTGGCGTTGCATGGGAAATAGCAGGATCGGTTCAGTAATCGCAGCCTGTAGGTCCATGCCTGCGGCACTAAGGGTCTGATAGGTCGGAGGCTGCAGGCCGCGACCGTGTTCCAACCAGGCCAACTCCAAGGTTACCTCAGACGTTGCCGATAGGGATTCATTTGGCATAAGACACTCCAGAGATAGAGGTGGTGGCCCGTTGACAGAAAATTTGACGGCTAGGCCAATAACGCCGTCCATCGTGAAAAGACGCTTTTACTGATCGTGAGCAGCTCCGGTAGATAAGTGGAAGTCTGGGCAATGACGTTGGCGGAATTAACGCTGGCGGCCTTGAGTTCATCTGGAAAGGACCGCATCATGGCTTGGATTGATTCAGCCGTTACTTCCAGATGGCATAGCAAAGCCCATGTTTTCGCTCCGAAGCGAAAGCCCTGACAAGCGGTAATGTCGGAACCAAGCAGCGGGATGGCATCTTGGGGCACCTCAAAAATGTCACCATGCCAGTGAAAGGCAGTGAACGAGAACGGTACACCGACAAATAAAGGATCGCGCATACCACCTTCATGGAGGCGCACCTTCAGCCACCCAATTTCCTTTTTCCTGCCGGGATAAACGCGGGCCCCAAGGGCTGCGGCAATGAGCTGGCTGCCCAGGCAGATGCCAAGCACTGGCTTTCC
Organism: Phycisphaerae bacterium; assembly: GCA_013044065.1. GTDB lineage: Bacteria > Planctomycetota > Phycisphaerae > WQYP01 > WQYP01 > JABEVA01. Next base: position 4,990 of record JABEVA010000409.1, on the reverse strand, counting down.
GGCGGCCATCGTCGATTGAATAAGAGCTAATTCCGGCTGGATGAAGGGATGGTGATCCTGTTCATAAGCGCTCATGGGACCGCCCATGAGGATTAGTCCGGAATATTGGCCGATTTCCGTGGGCACACTCTGCTGACAAAAAACCTCGCAGGTATTGACAGCAACATTGGCAGCCGCGAGCGGTGCGGCGATGGAGCCGATGGTTTCAGCCGGGGTATGTTGAATAACCAGAACAGACTTCATCGTCATTGGATTCCATTTGGTCAGGCAGCCTTTGGCCCAAAAACCAACCAACTGGGCTTTTTACCACAAGCGTGAGAAAATGTCCCGCTAGTCTCTGGACATGAATGAGTTTTCGGGGAGAATAAAGATCAGGTGTCGGCGTTTGCAGGATCCACGATATTGAGAAATAAAATTGTTGCCCATGACAGACGAAGCTTTCATCATTTTCTCTTTTGGATCGGCATGATGGTACTGGTTATCAGTGGTGGTGCTGTGCGGCTGCGAGCCGACGCCCCGCCGCTTTTAACCCTTGATCCATGGGTGGGTTCGGAAATTGCTCAGACGTGGGATCACCCGATGGAGGAAAATAAAGCGTGGATTCGCAACGATGGTCAATCCGCGCACATCTTCTGGTACAATTCATTTGGGCGTATACGATTTCAGCCGGATAATGCGTACTCACCGGCCATCGGTTATCGCGTCATGTATGTCGATCTGGGTACCCACAGCCCACTGCTGCCGGAGCAGCTTACCGATCAGTCGCTGGTGCTGGGAGCCCATCTGGTTCGTAACAGCCGCTGGGATTTGGGAGTGGTTCTGGGCGGTGGATATTCCGGCAACAGCCCTTTTGGTGATTCGCGGGCTTACTACGGTCTGGGGCATATTCAACTGGGGCGGCGGATTTCGTCGAAAGATCAATTCGATGTCACCTTGGACTACATCGGCAATGGTGGCTTGATGCCCGATGTGCCCCTGCCGGGTTTCGGATGGGAACATCGAGGCAAGGAAGCATTCTGGCGGCTGGGATACCCAACTGACGAAATCCGTCTTCATCCGGTGCCACGCGTTGGGTTCATTGGCTATTACGAAGCGCCGATTGACGGTCGAGCGGAAGTCTCCTATCGCATTATCAAGGGCCTTTATGGCTTTGCCGATTTTCAGAATTATTTTGAGGGGTATACCATTAATACGTATCCCGATCAGCAACGTCTTTTTATGGAATTCAGCCGAATTGAAGCAGGCATCCGGGTTATTCATGAGCCTCTTTTCGACATCAGCGTGGCACTGGGTTATGCCTTTAACCAGGAATTCATGAGCGGTTTTGATATTCGGTCCCTGCAGCCGCAGGCGCAAATTGCCAACGCTCCTTATGTGGCATTTCTCATTCGCGGTAAATTTTAGGTGGCTGTTTTTTTCAGCGCGGCCGGAGCGTATAATGATCTGGCGAGTTTGGCGGTGTAAGGGCCGAAATAAACTGCCGGATAAAACATGACCAATTCATCCTACGCTTTCACAGCCCATAACGTTGGTCGCCTCGGCCGATGGCGACCAGGTGGATTGATCAGGACAGCCCTGCTGTTGTTGTGGATGGGTGGTTCGGCTGGTTGTATGAGCCAGGCCACGGCGATCAAATATGGAGCGGTTTACCCACGACAGGGCAGGGCGAAGGTGTATTCGGTGGATCCATGGATGCGCCAAGCCTTGGTGCGCACTGCGCAAGGGAGGCGTGTGGCCTGGTGGGATTCCGACTCATCGTTGTATAAGAATGGCCGACGGACGCGGACCTTGGAAGCGAAACCCGGAGAAGTGATTCATTTCGACGGATTGGATGCGGATGGTGATTTATTTCTGGCCCGGGCCTGGATCGGCGCTAAGCCAACGGATGACAATTTCAGCCCGCATCTTCCACTGATTTCCCGCGATGTCACAGTCCATCCGCCTGCGGCAACCCAACCCGCTCCATCGGGGCCATCGCACGTGTTGCCACGATTGCCCCGGTAGCTCGCATTGGAGATCACGGGACTCGCCATCGCGAGGGGGCTTGCAGATACGCCAGCCGCGGGTGGTGGCCTTAAAAATTTGGTTTATCGATGGATACTCCAAAGCCCCAGCCGGCCCGGTTGTTATGGATTTTGACCACAATATGATTTTCACCGGCATTAAGATGAATCGGCACAACATCCTGATCCGGTGAAAATTCGCGGTTGACATTGTTTTCATGTATCAGCTTGCCATTAAGCCAAATTGCGATGCCGTCATCGCTGCCACAGCGCAGTTGCGTATCCCGTGGATGCACGCTGGAATACGTCGTGTAACCATAGCCGATCACGGATTCCACCGCTCCAAGTTCGGAGGAAAGATTGACAAAGCCGCGATGATCCGCCGTCGATTTTTTCCACTTGAAGATAACGTCCGCAGCGCGAAACGATTCCTTAATTGCCACTTTGCCGTCTTGGCCCAGCCACGCTTTGGATTCCACGGGGGTCTTGACACGTAGCGGCCGGGTCGATTGTTCCGGGATTTTAAATGGGCCGATCAGATGCCAGTTTTGGATGGCGGTTTCATGTTGGCGTCTGTGCACCGCATCCCAACTGCGGCGCAGATCGCGGGCATTCACGGCGCCAAAGGTGCGACCACTGGTGGCAATGAGCTTGGGATGGTTGAGTTTCGGGAGCAAATTACCGTGCGCTGCGATCATTTCATCACAGAGTTCCACAATCCTGTCCAGACTTAAGGTGGCCGCAGTCAGTGGATCAAACATTGCCGCCTGATAAACATGTTCACGCTTACCTTCCATCGCAGCGCGAATGAATAGCTCGTGTTGGCTTACGTGTGGCTGCATGTAGGCGATAAGTTGTGGAGGTAAATCGCCCACGGTCGTGATTTGCAGGCCGCTGCGGTCCACCAAGGTCGGTACCTCAGCGATTGCAGTGGCGGGTAGATTGCTGATGGCTCCGCGGTTGGGCATGTTGCCGTAGACCACGCGTGGCCGTCCGGTGACGATGGAATGAATAATAGCGCTGCCATATTCATGGCTGCGGTGATGCTGCATTGGAACATTGGTTTTGGTCATGGCTTTGAGTCGGGCGAATTCATCAACGATGCCATCGCAACGCCGTAGATACTCATCAATGGGCACATCATATTTTTTAATAGCGTCCGGTCCGCGCGGGATAAAGTAGGGATTATATTCCGCGTTGTGTTCGCTGGATTCTGTGACAAAATGGCCCAGCACTTTCATCATCTCAAAGCGGACCTTGTTCGAGGCGTAGACTTCCGGACGTTGCATGGCTGCAAACAGGCGTGGGTAAAGGTCCACCCCATCCTTTTCAAGCTTCAGATAAAACGCCATGTGATTAATGCCCGCACAGAGAAAGGCCACTTCCTCTGGTTTTTCACCGATGTAACCCATGAGTTGGTCAAACGTTCCCTGTACGCTGTGGCACAGGCCCACCGCATGGATATTGCTCGTGCGGTAAATCGTTTGCATATTCATACTCATGGGATTGGAATAGTTCAGCAGTGTGGCCCGAGGGCATACTTCCATCATGTCGCGGCAGAGGCCAGTCAACATGGGGTAAGTGCGCAAGGCGCGAAAGAGGCCTCCCGGCCCTGTGGTGTCGGCTATGGTAAAATTGAGGCCGTATTTGCGGGGAATTTCAAAATCCACCAGGGTGGAATTAAACCCTCCGATCTGCACCATGTTGATGACAAAATCCGCACCTTCAAGGGCCTTACGACGGTTGGTGGTGTAGTCAATCTTAGGTTTGGCCTCTATGGATTTGCTGATTTTACGGCACAGGGCCGCACCCACTTCCAGGCGGTCTCGGTCGATATCCATATATGAAAACGACGCATTGCGGAATTCGGGAAAACTCAGGATGTCACCGGTCAAATTGCGGGAAAAGACGACACTACCCGCACCAATCATCGCTACTTTAATCACCTGATTTAACTCCTGTTAAATTTCTCCAGGCCTAAGAGCCAGAATGAAAGTATATCCGGATGGGCTTGGTTTGCCATAGTTCATGGCAAGACCCAGCGCTGTGACAGAATTTAGGGCGTTGCGGGTTGAGCGAAACGGTGTGTCGGCGATGAAATGGCGGGACTAGGGCGGCTTAGGGGCCGGGTGATCCAGCACGCCATTATGCCGTCGATTATTGGAATTGGGTTTTTCGAGTCGGTGGCCCACTGTGGCTTCCGCGATCAACGCCCGCAACAAAACAAGAGTGTCCTTGGTCTGGAGGAGTAAAGATTGCAGTGTGACTGGAACTTTGTGTACTGATGAGCAAAACTCCCAGCTCTTCCCGTGGTGGGGCGCAATTGACGCATTTTTCCATGGTTGCTAGAATCCCTTGGTCGGCAACAGTGGTGGGCGTTCATTTTTGCAATGCGTCAGCCATTTGGGCAGTTGTGGCGGAGCCGATCCAGCGGCAAAAGACAGGAATAAATGATGGCGGAAAGCGTTTCCATTCTTGAACACAAGGGTTTTGGTGTAACACAGCGTCGTGATAACTGGTGGATTAAGCCGCTGCTGGTGTTTATCGGGTTGTCCGCGTTCGGCGTGTATTCCACTTGGGCGGCTTGGCAGGGCCATCACTTTCTTTTCACCGATCACGGGGCGTATTACCTCTCGCCGTTTTATTCGCCGCAGGTGCAGTTGTGGTTTGGCCTGCATCTTCCGTTTTCATTTGCATTTCTGATACTGTGGATACCACTTGGTTTTCGGGCCACCTGCTACTATTACCGCAAGACCTATTATCGAGCGTTTTTTTGGGATCCGGCGGCTTGTGCGGTGGGTGAGCCCAAGCATCGCCACTACCATGGCGAGCGCAAATTTCCTTTTATTTTACAAAATATACACCGTTATTTTTTTTACCTGGCCACTATCGTGCTGCTATTTTTGTGGTATGACGCGGTGCGGGCATTTTTTTTCAAGAGTGCCACGGGGCACATGTATTTTGGGGTGGGGGTGGGGTCGGTGGTG
>JABEVA010000408.1 GCA_013044065.1 Phycisphaerae bacterium | reverse complement strand
CGCAGACATAATTGGTGGATCAAGCGGCGGACTAAAGTGCGATGGCTGCCGACAGGCGGTAGGATGGTCAGAGCAATCAGATCCGGCCCGGCGGCGCGCAGCCAGGGTGTGAGAAATTGCGCCAAGCCAAGCGGCGTGGCGGTAGAATTGGCGAGATCATTTCTCAATTGAACAGCCAAGACCAGGACCGCGCGTTGTTGAGCCAGAGCTTGCGCGATGTTTTTTATTTGAGAGGGATTTATGCTTGCCCGGCCGTTGGCTTTAGCCACCGGCTTTGGTGGCCAGCAGAGGCGTAGGACGTAGCGGCGGATGGAGGTTTGGTGGATGTAATCCACAATGTAACCGAGGGGATGCGGCCGAAAAAAGAGATGGGGCAAGTTACGTATCCATGGGGTTAGCGACGTGGGTATAGCCAGGCCGGTGGGGCGATAAATGCAGGTCAAAACCGACCCGGAAGCTGCCGCGACATCACGGTGATGGTACATGAGCCGGTAGAAGCCGACGGTATTGAAGACCACCGGCAGACGAATCGTGAATTTCCCGCCTACGGTCACCAGTGCCGGTGCAATGGGTGCCGCCAATAGCGTATGCCAATGTTTAGCAAACGGTCCGGCGCAGAACTGCCATCGCAATTTACCATGCAGCATCAGGGGAATGCCGGCAGAGTTGGCGATGGAAATGGTAAGCATCTGGTGCTGGCGGGGATGAAATAGCCCGCAGGGATGGCCATCGGCTTGAATGGCCAGGAGAAGGTGACGCTGCGGGGTACCAGCGACGGGTCTGGTGACGCGGCCGGTAACCGCATGAGGCAACCCGAAAATGGCCAACAAGGAAATCATAATAATTGGGAAGTTTTTCATCAGTGGTAATTCCATCCGTGGAGTGGTCGTCGGCGCAGGCCATCAGCGCCCACCAAAATTAGCGTTGGGTGGGAAAAGCGGTATCAAGCCGACTCCACTGGAAGAATCGCTTTCTCAGCGCCGCCCCGGGACCAAGTCGTAGTCAGCTTGGCCGGGTGTGGTACCAAGTCACAAATTGCCGACAGGCGAGGGGCAGATACACCATTGCGGGCTGATGCAGCGGGCCGCTCACCGCAATTACTCCATACCTCCCAAAATGGCCAACGATGATGGTAACAGTGGTAAGGATTTGCTTCCACCATATAATAACAGTTGAGAAGTGCCCCACCCCAAGGTGGCCGCACTCCCATCGTCGCTTGCAGGCGGAGATTTATGGCCGCGATATGCCTTTATTTTCAGGTCCATCAACCATTTCGCCTTCGGCGCTACGGCGTTTTTGAAAGCGACACTGATTATTTTGACAATTTGCGCAACGCCTCCCTGATGGAGCTTGTGGCTCGGCGGAGTTATATGCCGGCCAATCGCCTCATCTTGGGTTTATTTAATCGCTATGGCCATGATTTTCGTATCAGTCTAAGTATTACCGTTACGGCCCTGGAGCAGCTTGAGCGGTGGGCTCCGCAGCATTTGGAAACCTTCCAGGCAATGGCGGAAACAGGTTGCGTAGAATTTCTAGGCGAGACGTCACATTCGAGCTTGGCCTTTCTTTACTCGCAGGAGGAATTCCGTCAGCAGATTAAACTGCATCGGCAGGCGATCAAACGGCTATTCGGTCAGACCCCCAAGGTCTTTCGCAATACCAATCTCATTTTCTCCAATGCGATCGGCAATGTTGTCCGGCAGCTTCATTTTGAAGCGGCCATCATGGAGGGCTGGGAGGGGGTGTTGGGGTCGCGAAATCTGGGCTTCCCCTATCGTTTGCACCAATCAGATCTTAAACTGCTGTTGCGTCATTACCGCTTGAGCGAGGATATCGCCCTGCGCTTCGGCATTAAGAATTGGTCGCAGTGGCCGCTGACCGCGGAAAAGTATGCCCGTTGGCTTAACGGCATGAACGGCCAAGGCGCGTACTGCCTCTTAGGGATGGACTATGAAACGTTTGGTGAACGCCAGCCGGAAGAAACCGGTATTTTTAAATTTCTGGAGGCACTGCCGGGAAATGTGTTGGCGCTGGGCGATGCTTTTCGCACGCCGGCTCAATGTGTCCAGGAAATTGCAACCTTGAATGAAATTAATGTGCCGCAGTTTGTCTCCTGGACCGATGACAACCGGGATATCGGTCCGTGGCTGGGCAATGCCATGCAGGCCAATGCCATGCAGGAACTTTATCGTCTGGAGGAAGCGGTTAAAGCGCGGCAAGATCAGGAATTGCTAAGCGATTGGAGGCGTTTAACCAGCAGCGATCATTTCTTTTATATGAATACGCGGCACTTTGGCGAGCCGGCGGGAAATATCTTCAATCCGTACGAATCTCCCTATGATGGCTACATTAACTTTATGAGCGTGTTAGATAGCATTACTGCACGCATTCGAAATTAAGTCTGTGAGTTGAGGTTGATTGGTTAGAGGGCAACCGGCAATGATCAAGAGGGCCGTTGTTGCCTGTGGTAAAGATCAACTGGATGGGAGGTGATGGTTCAATACCTGCGGTTCGCAGCTTGCCAGACCCAAAGTAAAAGATGATGTACGCACAGAATGTAAGCAACATTGGGGTAATTGCATTCTACGCCATGAGTTGACCAGGGCTGTTTGGATCTGAATTTGGAACGCCAATTGCGTGGGATGGTGCTATAAAAAGAGGCACATTTTATTTGGCTTGTCTGTACAGCGCGCAACGAGTTGACGAAACGCAGAGTTATGCTTATTAAATAGCCGCAGTGCGCGGCGTGGCTGTGTCTTTTGTGTTGGGTTCTCAAAAGGGTTAACCATGGACTTGCGGTCAGGGGTTGGAAAACGGAACCAAATAATCGGCTTGGTGATGACGGCGGGCCTGGCGCTGGCTGCCGCCCGGGCATCGGCGGCAACACCGTTACCGCCTGCACTGGATCAGAGAGTACCTGTGACTGCATTTAACCATGCGTCGAGCGTCTGGATGTTGGTGAGCACGGCGCTGGTGATGCTGATGGTACCCGGTCTGGCAATCTTTTACGGTGGGATGGTCCGGCGAAAAAATATTCTAGCCACGATGATGCATTCCTATGTGGCGCTGGCGGTGGTGGGTTTGGTATGGGTGGTGCTGGGTTACACATTGGCATTTGGGCATGATTACGCCGGCCTGATCGGATTTACGCCGGGGCAAATTATGCTTTGGCAAGTCTTGCCGGGGAGTTCGATTAATCCCTCGGGCCATGCGGCTATTCCGCTGTATCTATTTATCATGTTCGAAGGAATGTTTGCGGCAATTACCGCGGCCATTGTTTCGGGTTCAATTGTGGAGCGCGTGCGCTTTGGCCCTTATGTGGCGTTTCTGGTGCTGTGGACGTTGTTTATTTATTGTCCGCTGGCACATTGGGTATGGGGTAGTGGTTGGCTGGGAACAACGCATGGTCTGGGCGTCATGGATTTTGCGGGGGGCACAGTGGTGGAAATTGCCTCGGGAGTGAGTGGCTTGGCCATGGCGCTATATGTCGGACGAAGAATTGGATATCCGGAAAACGTATTGCAACCCAACTCGCTGGTGCTGACTTTCTTCGGAGCGGGCATACTTTGGTTCGGCTGGTTTGGCTTTAACGGCGGATCCGCTATTGCGATGGATCGTTCTGCCGTGCTGGCCTTTACCAATACGCAAATTGCGGCGGCGGCGGGGGCGATCGCTTGGCTGGCGGCGGATTGGATCAAACACGGTCGTCCAACTTCCATCAGCGTGGCTTCCGGTCTGGTTGCCGGCATGGTGGCCATTACCCCCGCGTGTGGGTTTGTAAGCCCGGCCAGTGCGTTGCTCATTGGAGCGGCCGCCGGAGTAGTTTGCTACACGGCAGTTATCATCAAGAATCGTTTTGGCTACGATGACGCATTGGATGCGTTTGGTGTGCATGGGGTTGGCGGCTTTTTGGGCATCGTGGCCACTGGTGTGCTGGCCAGCCGCATGATGGGATCGGGCAGTGGATTATTATACGGAAATGTCCATCAGTTTTTACTTCAGTGCTTGGCGGCGGTGGTGGCGGTAGCGTTTTGTCTGCTGGGTACGCTGCTGCTGGCCTTGGTTATTGACAAATGCATAGGACTACGCGTGACTTCCGCTGACGAAATCGACGGCTTGGATATTGCGATTCATGCTGAGCCAGGTTGGAACCTTTCCGAGGTACCGGCCCCAGCGGTGGAATTGCCGGGCAGTATCAGCGTGGACCCCATCAATTAAAAGACACGACACCACAAGCATTTGAGGTAGCTTCCCTCGAGATAATCGGTGGCCACGGGGTGGTCCATGCCAGGTCCGGTCTGATTTAAGATTTGCACGCGGCGTTGGGCGCTGCGGGCAGCGCCGCGAATGATGCTGGTGAATTCGGCAATGTCGACGAGTCCACTGCAGGAACAGGTCAACAGCAGACCGCCGGGACGGACCAAGGCCAGCGCCAGCTTATTAAGGTCAAAATACTTCTGGCGGCCTTCGGCAAAGTCCAGTCGCGTCGGAACCAGCTTGGGCGGGTCTAAAACGAGTACATCGTAGCTGCGGATGTTTTGCTTCATTTGCCGCAGATAGGCGAAGGCGTCGGCATGAACCATCTGATAAACGGCCGGGGCAATCTGATTGAGATTGGCGTTGCGGCGAGCCAGCGCCAGGGACTCTTCATCCAGATCAACGGCGGTGACATTGGAGGCTTGCCCCAATTTGGCAGCGTAAATACCAAAGCCACCGGTGTAACAGCACACGTCCAAAACGTGGGCGTTGTGGCAAAAGTGCGTAAGGGCAAGGCGATTATCACGTTGGTCGCAGAAAAAGCCGGTTTTGTGGCCGTTGGTTAAATCAACTTGAAAACGCAGAGTATTTTCCGTGATGATGGTGGATAGGCGGGTGGGTGCGTCAAGGTTGGCGTGGCGGCCCGCGGGACCGAAGGCGTTCTCCAGACGAAACCCCTCCGCATTTTGAATCTTCTCGTCGGCGCGAATTAAGACCTCTTTTAAGTTGAGTAAGCGGAGCAAGGTTTGGGCAATGCGATCGCGCCGCAAATACATCGCCAACGCAAAGAGCTCCACGACCGCATAGTCGCCCAGACGATCAACGATAAGACCGGGCAGGCCATCACCTTCGGCATGGACAATCCGGTAGGCGGTGGCAATCTTTGCCAGTTGGAGGGTCTGGTGCCGCAATTCCACAGCATTTTGCAATCGCGTGGGCAGAAATTCTTCATCAACGCTTTGCGTGTTATGGCAAAGCATTCGGAGTGCGATTTGTGATTGAGTGTTGAGCAGGCCGGTGCCAAATATTGCGCCATCACGGTCGTACACTCGAACCAGGCCACCATTGGCGGCTTCCGGGGCGATGCGGCCCACCATTTTGCGAAAGACTATATTGTTATAAACGGCGTTGCGAAGCTGCACCCATGGCAACGGGCCTTGATGTTGCAGTGCGACCATGCGCTGCAGGGCGGGCACGTTGATGGGGCGTGGCGCAACGGACACTTGTTCCGCGATGGAGCTTGGCTCTGTTGCATCTGGTGGAGCCGGGGATGGGCTACGGTGGTTTGATATAGAGCGGTCCGCGGAATCATCTATGCCGTTGACACTGGGATTTTTGTTCATAAGGCTTCCATCGCAAACGGGGCAGCGCTATGGTTATACGCCTGAGGATTCGGCCGCCGGGATGGTGAGCATGAGCATGGATGCGACAATGGCCAGCAGAGCCGCATAACCATAGGACCATGCGGCACCAAAGTGGTACAACAACCCCATGGCGATGTTACCGACAAACAAGCCCAGGCTGCGCATGGCTGTCAGCGCTCCCATACCACGGCCCGTGGATTGGCTGGGCATGAGTCGGGAAATGATGGTAGGTTCGATGGTTTCGATAACGCCCAGAGAAAGTCCCATCAAACCGACAATGGGGTAATAAAGCAGGGGATTGGTTCCAGTGTACCAGACTAAGCCCATACCGGCCGCCGCCAGGCCGCCGAGCAAATAACCCCAGAGGGCCAGCGTGCGGATGCCGCCTTTAATTTTCTTTCCGACCACCATGCCTGTAACGGCGGAAACGCCAAAAAATACCACGTAGGATAATATGGCCCATGCGGCATTGTGGATGGCGGTCCCATGGCGAGCCTGGTCCACTGTTAAAATGGGAAAGCCGATACTGAAAGAACTAAAACCATACAGTGCGGCGGAAAGCAATAGGCGGTGGTAAACTCGTTGGTTGGCGGCGGCCTGAGCACTCTGCTGGGCCGTGCCAGGAGCAGAGGGTGCTGCAGCGGCGATTTTTCCTCCGACGCGCACCAAGGTTAAAAACAGGGTTGAACAGAGCAGGGGGATAATGGTGAGGAGAAAAATATGGGTGAATGTTACCCCGGCAAGGACCAGCAGCATGGTACCCAGTGCCGCCAAAAAGCCGCCGCCAATGTCCAATGCGTGCAGAAATCCAAAGGCCTGTCCGCGGTGTTCCTTGGTTACTGCCTGGGTGAGCATGGTGCGTCGCGGCGGCGAGCGAAAATTGCGTGCCCACCAACCGCCGGAAAACAAGGCAATGGCCAAACCGGGCAAGGTGACCAAGCCGGAGAGCGAAAGCAGGGGAATAAGAATATTGCCGGAGATGGCCATGCGTTTAGCGCCGAAGCGATCAGCCATTCGTCCGCCGATCAGGGCAAAAACCGCTCCCGGGCCATAGCTGATAGCTGTGGCCAGGCCAAACATCCAGACAGGTTGTCGAAGGGTCAGCACCAAAAAGAGCGGGAAGATAGCGAGTACGGATTGATAGCCCAGATCGGCAAAACAAGCCGACAAGCTTATGAAAAGTACATCCCGGGAAAGCCAGGATTTTTTGGTCGCGGGGATCTCTAATGAATGGACGGTATCAGGCATCAGCAGTTTACTCCTGTACAGTTCGCTATGATCAGTGTCATAGTCGGTCTGGTTGGCAAAATGCGGCCACATCAACCGCTTTTGGTAATTCTATGCTGATTCGGATAAAGTGCAATTTCAAAGGCGAAAAGATATTCGGTGCTGGATCGCTATTTGAGCGCTGCGGCGACGGCTTGATTGGTAATTTCGCCGCCTCGCATGTTGAGTCCGCAAGCCAGGCCCGCATTGGCGGCGGCCGCTTGGTCCCAGCCCTGATCGGCAATGGCTAGCACGTAGGGAAATGTGGCGTTACACAGGGCAAATGTACTGGTTCGGCCTACCGCGCCGGGCATGTTGGTGACGCAGTAATGAAGTACTCCGTCCATAACATAGGTGGGAGACTGATGTGTAGTAGGATGGCTTGTTTCCACGCAGCCACCCTGATCTATGGCCACATCCACAATGACGCTGCCGGGTTTCATGCGCTTTAAGTCATCCGCTTTTATCAGACCCGGGGCGCGGGCACCGGGCAACAAAACGGCACCAATCACCAGATCCGCATCGGGGAGGGCATCGCGTATGGTGTGGGCATCGGAAAAGATGGTTGTTACATTGGCGGGCATGACTTCGCTCAGGTGGCGCAGTCGAGGCAAATTAATATCCATCAGAGTTACCTGGGATCCCAGGCCGGCCGCCACGCGCGCCGCATGATGTCCGACGGTTCCAGCTCCGAGTACCACCACGTTGGCCGGAGCCACGCCGGGAACGCCACCGAGCAGAATTCCGCGGCCCATCATCGGGCGTTCAAGATATTTAGCGCCTTCCTGGATGGACATCTTTCCGGCAATTTCGCTCATCGGCGTGAGGCAGGGCAGCAGGCCGCGGTCGTCACTAATCGTTTCATAAGCGATGGCGTGAATTTTGGCTGCGAGGCAGGCTTTGGCCAATGTCGGTTCGGCGGCGAAATGAAAATAGGTCAAAACCATTTGGTGCGGATGTAACAGGGGGAATTCTTTTTCCTGCGGTTCCTTGACCTTGACGACCAATTCCGCAAGATTCCAGATTTGTTTGGCGGTTGGAGTAATTTCCGCGCCGGCTTGCTGATATTCGGCATCGGTGATTCCAGAGCCTATACCAGCTTGTGTTTCAATGAGTACAGTATGGCCGCGTTTGGCCAGAGCCTCCACGCCTGCCGGAATGATGCCGACGCGATATTCATCACTCTTACATTCTTTAGGAACCCCGATGATCATGAATTGGTCTCCGCGGTCAAGTGTTCATGGTGTGGCCCATGGTCGCCACCAGATGTGGAATCCGGCATGGCATCGTCGGGTTGGCCGGAGGCGGCGGCCGCCAAGGCGGAACAATCTTGCAGACGATCAGCCAGACCGGCGGGAACAATGCGGCAACGGTGCCCGCCATCAAGGGACTTTTCCGCAAATCGGCTGCGCACTTGATTCAGCCAGGTCTCTCCCAGATAGGTCGCCAAGCTACCGATGACGATCAATTCCAGGCGCAGCAGATCGGAGAGTAACGCACAAATATCGCCCACCGCATGGGCGCTGGTCTGCAAGATGTGCATGGCATCGGGATCTGCGGCGGCAGCAAGTGCCGCGATGTCGGCGGGGGGCGGTGGCTGGTGCGCAAACCGGCTGGGGTACAGCCAGATGGCCAAGCCCGCCAAGGCCTGGGCGGAGCAGTAAGCCTCTGCACTGCCGCGCACGCCGAATGCAACCGGGCCGTCCGGACGAAGCTGAAAATGGCCGATTTCCGGACTAAGCCCGCCCGCTCCCTGGTAAGCCTTTCCACCAAGAATAAGGCCCGCTCCAAATCCTGTGCCACATGTGAGATAGGCGAGATGACTGACCCCACGCCCAGCCCCCCAAAAATGTTCCGCCAACGCGCAGGCGGCCGCATCATGCACCACCCGGACCGGCAAGTCGAGGGCTTGCATCAGGCGTTGTCGTAAGGGGATGTTATCCCAGCGGGGAAGATTGGGCGGTCCAAGCACAATGCCCCGATCGGCATCTAATGGACCTCCGACGGCGACGCCGACGGCGGCAATAGGATAGTCCTGCCGCAACTGGCAGGCCGCACCAAGAAAATCGGCGATCATGGCGTCCGGACCGCGCTGGACCTGCGACGGCCATGGTATTCGGGCAACGATTTGGCCGTCCGGCGTGCCTACAATTGCGGCCGATTTGGTTCCACCAATATCCCAACCGAGATAGAACTGTTTGTGCATAGCTTCGCTTATACATTG
>JABEVA010000407.1 GCA_013044065.1 Phycisphaerae bacterium | reverse complement strand
GCGCTACCCGTGATCCGGTACTGCCGGCCCAGCCCTCGGCCTCGGCTAAAGCGAAGAAGAACACGCACCAGAATGCCCAAGGGCTTCCGGTGCAGAGCTTCCGATCTCTGCTGGAGGAACTCTCCACGCAGAGCCGCAACGTATGCCGGATGACCGGCGATGATGATAAAGGCCCGACCGCCACGCTGCTGGCGATGCCGACGATCCTTCAGCGGCGGGCCTTTGAGTTACTGGGGTGTTCACAGTAACGGGAAGTGGCAAAATGAACCACACCCTTGCTCCGCAAGGGTTTTATCGTTTTTGGGGGCTAAACTCCGGATTAAACTGCGCATAGGTGGCATAGGGGAAAAGCCTCTGCCCCAGTGAGGCGGACACCGTAAAGTAAGTCCCGGAAACCACGCCATGGGCAATCAAGGCGATGGCGAAAAGCAACGGCGCGCTAGTGGCGTAAAAACCGCCCCATAAGGTGATTGCGGCATACAACGTCAGAACGATAATTCCCAAAGGCAGTGGATGAAATCGATCCACAAGAATGCCCCGGGGGATAGGCCAACCCAAGAGAAATGGCATAGGTGATGACTAGGTACTTGCCGAGTGTGCTCATGCTCACGTGGCACTGCCGTGCAAACGGTACCGTGTAAAGGTTCGCCGGTACAAAGCACAAGGCGGACAAAGTGAACGCCACAAACACCATCACGTAATATGGCCTGCTGAAACATTCCCGAACGTATACTCTATGCGGCGAGCAATGAGACAGGAAATGGTGTGGAACTGTATTCGGACCGTCCGCGTGAGCTTTGGCCGCGCACCGCCGATGGCAGCGTGGCCATGCAAACAGAACCGCTGGACATGGCCTCTCTGCTGGCCGAATTACCTCTCGAACCCTGACGTTGCTTTCCCCCATCCCCTGGTCCCAGCCCGGTCATCTCCGTGCGCCGCCCCATTTTGGTTGTCGCCACCGGTCCGATGTGGCACGGGAACAGCCCACCCGACCGGGCCGAGGTGGGCCAATAGCGGCTCCTGACCTCAAAAATGGTAGAATCCGAAATTGGTGCAACACCCAAGCGATTCCGGCGGTTCTACCCGGTGATGGCGGCCGGTTCGCGGATCGTGGAAATCACTCCCGCTCGCTGCCTGTGGCCCAGTCCTATATTCTGGCCGCCACTATGAGGACCAGCCAATTGCGCGAGTGCCAATTTTTTGATAACCAGACTTCGGACCGTTGGCGGGCGCAAAAGGGATTGATCTGTGGCTATAGGTCCTGCGATCTCTATTTTGCCGCGTTGTCGGCGATGACGGGATCGGCATTCGCCCCGGGTTGGCCTGATTACAAATCCTTCGTATCGATAGGATCCGCCCCTTGGTTCACGGCGCTGTAAGGGGCTTCTGTCGGCAGACCGCGCGATCCGATCAGCCACCAGTTTTTCCATGGCAACTGGGTCATGTTGTCGCCCCATGGAAAATGGGGCCTATTGGGTGCGACCGGCCCACCCACAAACGGCAGGCTCCCTACATCAATCTGATTGGATTCAAAGATCGGCACAGGCCGATGACGACCATTGATGGCCTCGGTCTGCACACCGAAGGGATCCATGGTCAAAACAACCTCCAGCTCCACTTCCGGGCGCTGGTAAAGGAAGTAACGATGCCCGGCGCTGATGTAGTCCGTCACGGCGCATTGCGATAGTCGCCGATGAAAATCTTTCAGGGAGGATTCCTGCTTCCGCCCTGACACCGTTACCACGCATCCGTTAACCATGCGTGCAAGGTCTTGACGCTTGAACGCCCGCGGAGAACCCTGGTAGTTAATCATTTCCAGCATTTCGTATTTGTTACTGCGAGAAAAGCGAACGGCCGAGGCGCGCGGAAGTAAAGTCGGCAGCAATGGTTGAACATGAATATACACCTCGCCAACCTCCACCGAAGCGCAGGCCACACTTTCGCTATGCCCGACCGCCCCCGCAGCGATAGGTTGTGTGCCGATCACGCTCCGGGTGATGGATCCGAAGTGACCCGGAAAAATCAACGCCAGCCGGCAGAATTCCGTTGGGACGTCGGCCAGTTTCTTAAGATTGGGCGTGCTTAGCACCAAAACGGTATTCTTTGCTTGCAGGGTGTACAACCACCCTTGTCCGGAAACAAACCTTTCATTGCTGTAAGCTCCGTCCACGGACTTTTCAGAAGCACCATATTCCGCGTTGCCCGCAAGGTAACGCACAAAAGCCGTGCCCCCGTCACGAAAGGAGGTTACTTCCGGTCGGCGTTTGTAGGTCAGATAAGCACTCATGGTCTGCTCGCCGCCACCCATGGGAGTATTCACACTCCCCAGCGAAAAATCATCTTCCATATACGTGGTAGTCTGGTACCCAGCCGCCTGCCCCTCGAAACATCCCATCGCTTCAGAGCGGCCATGCAGGATGGCCGGATAGGTTCGCTTGCTCATCAGCACCGCCAGTGTGTCGGGGACATGAAATTCCGGTTCTAGAAATTCACAATACTCGGCAATGCTCTGGAAATAGTTGCCTTCAAAATGAATAACCTCCGTGCCATCGGGTGAAAAATAGCTCTTAATCGGGTCGTGTCCACTCACGGCATGGCCGAAAACCATCCACAACAGCATTTGCAGGGAATGGGTGTGGCCGGCCATATCAATGCAGTAGGCCCGCGACTGCGGCCCAGCCTGTTGCCGGGTTGCGGGGTGGAAATGCAAAATGACCTCCGCCCAGAGGCGCTCTTCTATCTGGCGGGCCAGCTTACGAATTGCCGGATCGTGGGAGCCGGTGGCGATTTTAGCAGCGCCGGAGAGCGTCACGGCGGAGTAGGTGGAACTGTTGAATTCCGAAGCCCAGGCGCTGCGTGAAAGCAATCGCCGAAACTGGTTAAGCATCCACACGCCATGGTCAATGGCGGCCCGGTCGTTTAAGGCTTCGCCCCCCAGAATATGGCCGACGGTGGCCAGCATGGGCATATTATCATTGGCACCGTGAAATTTGAAATCGCTCTGCCGCGAACCGTGGACCGTACGAAATACCAGGCGCGTATGCCATTCCATCACCGTACGTGCCGCCGGCGTGGCGAGATGACCAAAGCGGTGCAGCATGTTGGCCAGATGGTTGGATTGAAAGATATTAAAATCCCGGCCGGAATGGACACCCGCCTCATGTATTCGAGCTGATCCCGGTGCATCGTTGTAGCGAGCCACAATCTTATTCGCCAGATCAATATGTTCCTGGGCTCCCGTGTACAACGCCGGAAGAATCCAGATCGGTTCCCGATATGGAGGGTTAAACTGCGGGATTTTGCCGGAACCATCCGCATTAAAAATCTCATCCAAATGCCCGCGCACCGTGGTAAACCAGAGGTCCCGACGCCGCGCCTGTCCATGGGTATCCATTTATTCTACCTTTCTGTTCAAATCTCATCGGTCTATTGGCCACACTTTGGCATCACCACCGGCGACGCAAATACTTTCCAGCCGCAATTCCGCGGGCACCTTGGAAGAAACAAAAAGCGGCGTTATTTCCAGCGTGTGCTCTTGCACCGGCAGGCCCTCGGCGATCACCTGCCACAGGTGCCCGTTGCCGGTGGAACCCATTTTGCAGGCATTGAATTCCGTGCCGGCTCCGCCGTCAATGCGCACCCGATATCGGCCTGAGCGCGGCGTGGATTCACCAAATAACAACACCGTCGAACCATGAAAGCCCACCCGCAGCGGCCCCGCCGCCGGCGCGGGACGGGTTTTTACACGATCCAACTCCACAAAATTCGCCCCCACGCACAGCGAATCCAGCCAGCGGGACATCAGAAAATCAAACGCCAGATAACCCATTTTGGGAGTGGCGGTATGCCAACCCCGCGGCCTCAACTCTGCCACCGGCGTGCGGGTCCAGGTCTGGTAGGTGTCGCCGAAGAGCATCTTCTCCGGCACGCGGCACACCACGCGGCGGGCAATGGCCTTTTGCAGGGCCTGCCAGGCGGCCTCCGCATAACATACGTAACCGGCATCACCGGGGTGCGTGGTATCGAAACGCTCCGGCGGCCACAGCCGGTCGAGATCAAGTTGCCCACGCTGATACCGTCGCTGCATCAGCACAATGGCATCACCGACAGCGGTGTGATAGGCCCGCGAAAGTTTCAGATGGGCGCTGCGCCGCAGCATTTTATCCAGTTGCCCGGCTTCGATATCCGCGCGGGATGCCAGAAACATCTGCACCACCGGACAGCCGGCCTCGCGGATGGTCCGCCGCACGATCGCTTCATAGGCCGCCAAAGTGTCCGGCGAAATCTGATATGTGCCATCGTTGAGCGTAAAATCCAGGAAGAACAGACTGGGCTGGTACGCCAGAACATCACGATTCAGCCGAAAGGCTCCGAGCTGCGCCCCGCTGCCGCCAATGGCCCCATCCACAAAGCTCAAGTGCGCCTGCGGGTAGGCTTGTTCCAGCCACTGCCCAATGAGTGCCCGGTAAGACGTTTTCAGCGGGTCGCTGGCCCCCGCTCCCCAGGTAAGCGATCCGCCCATAAAGGCGACCGTTAATCTTTCGCCACCCTTAGCCCGGCGATGAAAATCATAAAACGAGGCCGGTTGGCCCACGGGCCGGGCCTTTGCCCGCGACCATGCCATCACCGATACCCGCGGAATCTTATATATTTCCTTCAACTGTGTTCATCCAATTATTTACGGACATTTAGCCACCAATTATTCGCTCGCCTTGGAGGATTGCAACCGGTGGCTGGCTCCGACCTGTGGTGGTTTCGTCGGTCAAAACAACTTGTGTGAGAGCCTTAACCATAACTTCGTCGGTCAGTGCGGTACCATTGCTTTTGGCTGTAAATTGTCTCTTCAGCGCCGCAATACCCTGGCGAACCGCTTCAAAGGCCGCTTTACGCCGGCCATTTTCATCGATTAGGCCGTGGCGTTTGATCGCCTTGCCCTGATTGTACCACCGCCATTGAATGGGGGAGCGTACATCGGCGAGAATCCATGGTGCGTAGCCGACAATTTGCGGTAATTCGGCAAATGCCGCATATGCTTCCGCCAACATTTGAGCATGCCGTACGGGTGAGCCGACTTGCGCTGGCGGTACCTGGGCTTTCAGGAGGGAAACGTGGCCGAACTCGCTCACCATCAGGGGTTTGCCGTAAGGCGAAAACAGGGTTACCAATCGCCCGTAAGCTTCAGCCGCCTCGCCGGGCTGCCTGACGTACAGGTTTGCCGCGAGAATATCAAAGAGTTTATAAAATTCGTCCGTATGCATCGGCCGCCACTTCCGAATCGATTCCGCAGGCCGATTGAAGCCGTCTCCAGCCTCCGGCTGCCAGGTAGGTTCAGTAGCAACCATGTTCCCGGCCTCGGCGCAGGTGACCAGGCGGGATGGATCCACCCGACGGACCATTTCCACCGCTTTGAACCAATACGGATAATTATTTTCCGCAGGATTTTCTGGATTGCGATAGCAACATTCATTGGAAACCGACCAGATAATCAGGCCGGCGCGATTAAAATCCCGACGAATCGTTTCTTCCAGCATACCGCAGGCCAGGCGCGTCTGGTCTGGTTCGCGCATGTTAAAAAGCCAATAGGCGGGTACTTCCTGCCACCATAAAATTCCCGCCCGGTCGAGCGCTCGGCCCCAAACCTCCGGGTACGGATAATGCGCGCAGCGCAGAAAGTTCGCCCCCAGTTCCCGGGTATTTTTGATGATTTCTTGTATCCCGTCATGGGTGGCCGTGCGGCCGGTGCGCGGGAATTCGGCGTGCGTGCATACACCGTAAAGCCGAATGGCCTCGCCATTGAGCACAACTTCCCCACCGTCGGTTTTAATTTCGCGATATCCTATCTCATCCGCAATCGTCTCGTGTCGTGTCGCAACTTCCGTCCGATACAGCTTTGGCGAATCCGGGGACCACAGCGTTATCTTCGAGCGGGCAATGGTGAAGGTAACTTGGCCGGTCCTGCCGGCCTGCACCACCGCTCGCCCTGACAAACCCAGTTCCAGCACCCGAACCACCACTTCCTCCTGGGCCGACGGGTTGCGTGAATCTAGTTCAACATCCACCGAGATATGAGCCTGGTCACCCGCCAGTACGGTCTCCGTGCGGAAATTTCGGATGTATACCGACGGTACGAAGATCAACTTGACCGGGTTGATCATGCCTCCATCATTATTCCAATCAAAAATTTCACCCGGAACGCGATCCGGCCGAAGCACATTTTCCACCAGTACAAAAAGACGGTTCTGTCGGCTCAGAACCTGAGTGGCTTGCAGTTGAAACGGTGAATAACCCCAGTCGTGACGACCCAATAGTTGTCCGTTAAGATATATTTCTCCGCTGTACACGATGCCGTCAAAGCAGAGAAACGCTTCCCGATCCGGCGGCACCTCCGGTAAGGTGAAATCCTTCATGTACACCGCGTGTCCGTCGTACCAGCGGAGTTGCTCAAACTGCGTCTTCCAGGTACCCGGCACCTGAATATCCCAAAGCCCTTCCGGATCCCAACTAGGAAAAATGTCATCCGGGCCGGGCCGGCCTTTCCACCATTTCTGGCGGCGGCAACGCTGCATGGGATCGGGACAGAATTTCCACTTGCCGTTAAGCTCCAAACCATCGCGATTATAGGTGAACATTTAGGTCTTCTTTCATGATAAAACACTTCACGTCCTTTCCGGACCAGAGGCCACGCGCGTTACCGATGTTAGCCCCCCAGCGCGCCAACGCGCGTAAACTCCACATCATCCACATACACCTGCGGCGTCACTCTCGCCCGCGTAACGCGCATCTGCAGGGCAATCACCGCCTCGGTCGCCCCGGGCGGGGCAACGTACCAGCTTTGCACGTGCCAGGACGCGCTCTGCGGGGTAAGCTTGTGCCATACTGCGGCGTTGTTGATCGGATATGGGAGATAGCTGTTGATCCCCACCCCGGCTATATAACGGTTCTGGCCCGTGAGCCACGTCACGGAAGGTTCAAAAAACGCATAACCGCGGTTTGGCCCGGGCTTTTGCAGTTCCGGACGCAAACCCGCCGCGCGATAAAACAAGCGAACATAGTATCGGTGGCCAGCCCGCACCGGCACCTCCTGCTGCACCGACACCCACCCGCTGCCCTTGCCCCCATTGCCGCTGTTTTCAAATTTCCTATAACTTTTCCATCCAAACGCCGCCGGCAGATACGCCACCGGGTGCGTTAGCTGCAACAGCAGGCAATGCTTTCCACTATGTGGGAAATTCGACACTATTTTGGCTTCGCCTCCGTTACTTTGGGCAACCACCTTCCAGCCCTTGTAAGCGCTGGATCGAAAGCCGGATTGCTCAAAGCTGCCATCCTTGAGCAGGTTCGGCCCAGCAGGCATCAGCACCGGTCCCCAGTACTGCGGTTGCAGCGTCGCCTCCGTGGTCAAGTCCGATGTCATGCTGGTGTGGTGATTGTAATAATAGAGCCGCAGCTTGCGATTCCGTCCCGTCTGGTCGGCATAAATCACACCCACATCCCCACGCAGCGTCTGGCCATGGTTCCACGTGAGCCCCAGCGCCGCCAGCGGCACCCGCGCCGTAAGCGTGTAATACCCCTTGTAACGGTGAAACGCCACCTTCGCATTGCTTAACTTGCTGATCCGATCAATCGTCGCCGCCAGCAATGTCACCGGATGATGCGGGTGAGCCACCACCGGCTCATACAAAACCGCTATCGGCTTGCCCTGATATACGCTTAGCAACAACCTAATGTCGCCCGGACCAGCCTTACGCCGGTGCACATTGGCGTGCAGATTGGTCCCCAGCATCAAGTCGCAGCAATCCCCGGTAATAAACAAATCCTGCCAGTCGCCGCCTTTGTTGGTCAAGGGTGCTGTTGGCTCATGAACCTTGTAGGCCAGGTACAGATACTTGGCATCCCGGGCCAGCGCTATCTGTGCCGTGCGCCCGTGACCTCCGTTTAACCGCACCCCGGTGTTCATGTTCCAGCCGGCAAGTGTGCCATTCATGGCTGGTGGCTGATGTCGCCACGCCACCCGGATCACCGGTTTGGCGGGCTTGATCGCTTGAGCCTTGGCCGGTTTGTGCTCTGCGGCAATGGCTGCCTTCACCTGCCCCGGTGTAATCGTCAACGGCTGCGCAAATTCCCGCGCCGACCGCAGGCCGTGGATTTGCAGAATATGGTCCCCATCCGCCCCGCCATCCACCAGATACGGCGTGCCGTTGGGTGCCTGGAAATAATACATGTACGATTCGCCCCACACCGCCGCCGGACCCAACTTGGTATTGTGCAGCGGCGTACCGATGTACATGCCATCCGAAGTCAGCAGATAGGGTCGCTCGTTGCCATGCCAACTCCACGTGCCGATCACGTGCCCGATACCGGGGAAATCAAATTCCCCGATGGTATTGCTGGCGTTGACGTCATTACGGCGGAAGTGCAGTGTGCCGTTGCCTTTGTTGATGGCGGGCATCGCCACACTCCACAGGTGTTTGCCCGAACTCGTGTAACACGATAACGCGTTTTTTACGCCCGGGTTCCATTCGTAACCATACGCCACGAACAACCGGTTCTGATCGTTCACGTACAAACCGCCAACGCCGTGGTGCGTCAAAATAATGGGTTTTGTCTCTTGGAGGCTGTACCGCGGCGCACCGCTTTTGCTCCAGCGCAGCAGCGGCACACGAAAAATTGCTCCGTTGCCTATGAAAAACATATCCCCATCCGGTGCAATGCCACCACCCCATCCAGAGGTCAGTTCCGTCATTTTCCCCGGCGCATACGGGCCGCGCCCCACCGTCTTTTGCCAACGCATTTCATCCGGTTCCACCCGGCCGTCGCCGTTGGTGTCGGTCCAGCAGAAATTATCGCCGACGTGTCCTTTAAAAAATTTCGGCAGGTAGCCATGGATGCTGTGATAGCCCAAGTCGCTATCCCAGAAAATGATATTGCTGCCGCGATTGTCGATGATAGTATCCAGCGTTCCCACCGCCGCCACGGGCATAAAAATGCCCCCCTTCTTTTCCAAAACCACCATCGCCATGGGCCGTGTGCTGTTGTTGCAGATCAGGTATTCATGCCCATCGTGATAGATGATGCGGTGCGTTGCAAAATCGCCATCGCCGTTGATAGCGAACGGCTCATTATGGTACATTCGGCGCACCACGGTGGCCAGTGGTGTAAAGCTCTTCGTTTGGTAATTCAGCTTGAACCGCGTACCCATGCAGTAGGCAATCTTGGCATTCTTCGGGCTTACCCAGAATGTAGTCCCTCCGCCGTAAGGTGTCGGGCCGATGTACTGCTTCAAAAACGCCCCGGTCCGGGCATTCCACACGCTCACCCGCCGCGGCTGGCCGTCATCTTCCGCCACCCACAGCTTGTGGTTATTCGTTACCGCAATCCCGTACGGCACCAGCATCCCATCCGGGTCGAACTTGCCCAGCCATGGTCGGC
>JABEVA010000406.1 GCA_013044065.1 Phycisphaerae bacterium | reverse complement strand
GTGCTGCTTAAGCATTTACCTGCAGCGACGCCGTTGGGGCCAGCGGCCGAATTCCGGTCCACCATGGCCCGTAGTTGGTCGCGCGGCCCGGCGTGCGGGTTTGGTGACGGCGGTTTTGCCCAAGAACGGCGGAGCCACCGCAGAGCCGATTTCGCGCGGACGGGACGGCGGGACCGAACATTGATACAGAGGTCTTCGCCTATCTGTATTCATTCCTATTTTTAACTACCTTGAAGCTAAGGCACTTTTGACCAATTCTCCAGCCTCCCGCAGGATGCGGTCCAAGTGGGCTTCGTCGATCAGACTTTCGGCATAAATTTTATACAATGCTTCGGTTCCCGATGGCCGGGCGGCAAACCAACCGTTGGCCGTTACCACCTTCAGGCCCCCAATCGGAGCGTGGTTGCCGGGAGCGGTGGTCATGACGTTGAGAATTGCTTCTCCCGCCAGCGTAGTATGCCGCACCGCGGCGGGACTGAGCTTTTTAAGAATGTCTTTTTCCCGCGGCGTGGCGGGTTGATCTTCGCGCCGATAGTTGGATCGGCCAAATTCTTTTTCAATTTGGGCATAGTGTTGGCCGGGATCCTGGCCGGTGCGGGCGGTGATTTCACAGGCCAGCAGACCCATCACCGGCCCGTCTTTATCGGTGGTCCATACTCTGCCATCACGGCGCAGCAGCGTGGCACCGGCGGATTCTTCGCCGACAAAGCCCAACGTGCCGGCGGTCAGGCCATCGACAAACCATTTGAAGCCCACGGGCACTTCCCACACCCTACGCCCAACCCTGCTGGAGACCCGATCGATGATACTGCTGCTGACCAGGGTTTTGCCGATCATGGCTGTGCCCGGCCACTGGGGCCGACCGGTAAAAAGATACCGTGCCGCGACGGCCAGATTATGGTTCGGTGGCAGGAGTCCGACCGAAGGCGTAACGATGCCATGGCGATCGGCATCGGTATCTGTGCCAAAGATGATTTGATATTGATCCTTGAGGGCCACCAGGCCGGCCATGGCATAAGGACTCGAACAATCCATGCGAATCTGCCCGTCATGGTCCACACGCATAAAACGAAAAGTAAAATCGACTTCCGGATTGACCACCGTTAGATTCAACTTGTAACGTTCACGCACGATATCCCACAAATGTACGGCCGCCCCACCGAGCGGATCGGCGGCAATCCGCAGTCCGGACGAACGTATCACATCCATATCAATGACGGAACTTAGATCCTCCACATAAGGCCGCAGCAGATTTTTGCGATGGGTGGTACCAGCAACCGTGGCTTTCTGATAAGCCATGCGTTTCACTTCCCGATTGCCGGCCAGCAAAATAGCGTTGGCCCGGTCCTGCACCCATTGGGTGACATCGACATCAGCGGGGCCGCCCGTGGGCGGATTGTACTTGAAGCCGCCATCACGCGGCGGATTGTGCGACGGTGTAACGGCAATGCCGTCGGCATAACCAACTCCACGGCCACGGTTGTAGGCAAGAATGGCATGAGAGAGAACGGGCACCGGAGTATAATTGTCTGCCTCGGCGATAACCACATCCACGTTGTTAGCCGCCAGAACTTCCAAAGCGGTATCGTGGGCGGCGGTATCCACAACGTGCGTATCTTTGGCCAGAAAAAGCGGGCCATCAATGCCCTTGCTGCGCCGATATTCGCAGATCGCCTGGGTTATCGCCAGCACATGAGCTTCGGTAAAGGAACCATCTTCCGGGGTGCCGCGATGACCGCTGGTGCCAAAAGCAACGCGTTGACGCGGATCGGCAAGATCGGGCTGACGCTGAAAATATTCCCGTGTTAGACGCTGGGGCTCGATAAGGATATCGGCGGGAGGCGGTCGGCCTGCCAACGGAGAAATATGCATGCTTTTGGACTCCAATGAAATATGCCGGGCCAGGCCCTGGGGCGGTTGTTATTCCTTGGCCGCAGTATGATATTCCCGCCGGATATGTTCAAGATTTACCGTGGGTTGGGGAAATTTCATCTTGAGCAATTCCAACTGATCCACGACAATGCAGGCGACCGCCAAATTGCGGAACCATTTATGATCCGACGGAATCACGTACCATGGCGCAGCGGCGGTGCTGCAGCGGGAAAGCGCATCCTCATAGGCGGCGGTGTAATCATTCCAAAACAGCCTTTCTTTATAGTCCGCTTCGCTGATTTTCCATTGCTTGGCGGAATCTTCCAGGCGTTGGTGAAAGCGTCTGAGTTGCTGGGCCTTGGAGATGTGCAGGAAAAACTTGAGGATATGCACATCCGCCTCGAGTAATTCATTTTCAAAGGCGTTGATGGCATCATAGCGACGGGACCAGACCTTTTTAGGCACCAGGTTATGCACGCGCGCAACCAGCACATCTTCATAATGGGAGCGGTTAAAAATGACGACTTCACCCCGCCGGGGCACGGCACGGTGCACCCGCCATAAAAAATCGTGGCTTAGCTCCTCCTCCGACGGCTGCTTAAAGCCCACCACCCGACACCCCTGCGGGTTCATCGCTCCAAGAACATGATTGATGGTGCCATCCTTTCCGCCGGCATCCATGCCCTGCAAGCAGATCAACAGCGACCGGCGGTGATCGGCATAGAGCAACTCCTGCAAGTCCCAAAGCCGACGGCGGTAATGTTCGATTTCATCGGCGGCCTGTTTATGGTGCTTGTGATTCCCAGTGAAGGCCGGATTGATCCGGGAGAGTTTGACTTTGCTGCCGGGCTTGACTCGGAAATACCTTTGATAATCCATGCGCTTTTCCCTTTGCACTTATCTGGGGCAATTTAGACTTATTTTTGACCGGATTGCTCTTCCATAGCGGCGTTGTACACGCCGCGCCGGGCCGCACTATTGCAGGCCGCCCGATGATGCAACGCCCGTTGGGCCAGGGTGATATTGGCGGGTTGCCCCTTCCATAATTCCAGGGCAGGTTGCTGAATGGCTCGGGAATAGGAAAAAGTCAATGGCCAGGGCATGCGATCCTTGAAACGCACATTCATGGCATGCAAACGCTGCGACGCCAATTCCGCTGATTGCCCTCCGGACAGAAACGCCACGCCCGGCAGGATGGCGGGAACATGTGCCAACAGGCACGTAACGGTGACATCCGCCACGCGGTCCACAGTATCCTGCCGCGGACACTCTTTGCCGGGCAATACCATGTTGGGCTTAAGGATAACGCCGCGTAAATCCACCCGCATCTGATAAAGCTGCTGAAACAGCGTTTGCTGCGATTTTTCAGTGGCGGCGAGGCATTGCTCCAAGGTATGGCTGCCATCCATAAGCACCTCAGGTTCCACAATCGGCACCAGTCCCGCTTCCTGGCAAAGCGCCGCATAGCGTGCCAGAGCGTGGGCATTGGCCTCAATACAACTCCATGTGGGAATACCATCACCGACGGTGATCACGGCCCGCCATTTGGCAAATCGCGCCCCCATGGCGGCATATTCAGCCAGACGCCGCCGCAAACCATCCAAACCCTCGGTCACTTTTTCGCCGGGAAAGCCGGCCATATCCTGGGCCCCCGCATCCACCTTGATACCGGCAATGATGCCCGCTTTCTTAAGAGCATCGACAAAGGAAATGCCGGCGTTGGTTTGCTGACGCAATGTTTCATCAAAAAGAATAGCTCCGCTGATAAAATCTCCGAGTCCCGGCGTGGTGGCAATGAGATCGCGATAGGCCCGCCGGGCTTCGGGAGTCTGAGGAATGTCGAGTGCGGCGAAGCGTTTGTTGCAGGTGGGATTGCTTTCGTCCATGGCCAGCAGGCCTTTGCCCTCGGTCATCAGAGCCTTGGCGGTGTCAATGAGTTGATTTACATCCATGCGCGTTTCCTTTCCAGTAAGTTGTCACGCGATGGCCCGGCGGTCAACACGGACGGTTTGACTCTTTGGCAACCGACACCGTTATGGCCGCCGTTGGCCCGGGCTGATTCATTATAGAGCAGTATTGAGAAGGTCCAAGGATGGCCGGTGCAATGCAGCCTGTTTTGGCCGCCAAACGGCCACCCGCAACTGAAACTTCTTTGGGAGTTATTGCCATTCACGCGCCTGGCAAGTTATAGTGATGGCAGAAACACGGGCAGGCCGGTCGAGGTATACCATGAAAAACCAGCAGCCACCTTGCACCACCGCGACCAACCACCGGAAAGCCCTGACGTTAAAAAAAGACCAGCGGTTGGGTGGCAAGCGAATGGTGGACCAGGTATTTCGAACGGGTCGGCGGCGCACGCATCACCCCATTATGGCGTGCTGCCAGCGGCGTGTGGACAATGGACTGACACGCATTGCGATCTCGGTTTCTAAAAAGTGCGGCAGTGCGATAGAGAGAAATGCGATTCGCCGCCGCATTCGCGAAGCGCACCGTCTGATGCAACATGAGTTGCCACCGGGTATGGACGTTCTGCTGGTGGTGCGGCCTCATCGCCGATTGGCAGTGATACAATATCAGGAGATTGTGCGATGCCTGTTGAGGTAAATGAATTTGCGCGGGGTATTTACATTTCTTTTTCTGACGCTGATCCAACTGTATCAGGTGACACTTTCGCCTTTTTTAGGCGGGCATTGCCGTTATCAACCCACTTGCAGCAACTACGGCCTGGAAGCGATCAAAACTTATGGGCCGTGGCGCGGCGGATGGATGGCGCTATGGCGCATCGTCCGATGCCACCCCTTCGTTAAGGGAGGTTACGACCCGGTGCCGCCACCACCGAGCGGGCGCACGGATGATTGCCGGCAAAGGACTGGGCAAAAATAAATTCGGGTTTTACGGCGTAGTAATTTTGGCTGCTGGCAAGACGCGACGGGCGCGCATACCCTGGCCTTGCGTCTGTAAGGAATGGGCTCGAAATAACTTCCCGGTTTAGGTTAGGGATGGCCGATAAAAGGGAGGTACGGACAGGATGTCCGCAGTTTGTGCGAACAAGGAGTCAG
>JABEVA010000405.1 GCA_013044065.1 Phycisphaerae bacterium | reverse complement strand
GAACATCAGCGCCTTGGGCAGTTCACTGCTGGATCAAACCTATACGCTATTGTCGGTTGCCAATGGCGGCCTGAGCCTGTCGGACTTTGCCTTTAGCAACAATCTCACGACCGAATCGTTATTGGTGGGATCCAACAGCTATAACCTGGCCTTGAGCATTGCCGGCGTCAACAATAATGATCTGGTGTTGACGGTAAGCCAGTCGAGCATCCCCGAACCGGCAACGTTGGGGCTGATGAGCCTGGGTGGGCTGGCGCTATTGCTGGTCAAGCGGCGGCAAAGGGCGTAAGCAATCCGTTTTGGGTTCTAACGCGGGAGCGTAGCGGGCATGGCGAGCAGATCCGCAGTGCAGGGGACGTGTGCCCGTGGCTTATGGGTAGCTGGCCAAGCTGCAGCGAGATGTTGCGGTCGGCTTGATTGATCAGGCGAGCGGCACGTTGGCGCAATTGCCATTGCTGTGCCAGTGCTAAAAGGAGTGTGGTCATGAATACCAACACTACAGGCCGCGAATTTCGTGGTCCGATCTGCCGCTTATGGCGAACTGGGATCGGCGGGGTTGAATTATTCCCGGTCGCAAGGAGACAATCGGAACCCGCTTTCGCCCGGCGAAAAGCTGGGGCATCTGTCGCCTGTGGCGGGCACCCGGCCCGATCGGGCGGTGGCTTCACTCTGGTGGAACTTCTGGTGGTGATTTTTATCATCAGTGTGCTCATTGCGCTGCTGCTGCCGGCGTTGGCGGCGGCGCACCGGTTGGCCTTGGGCGTAGTGTGCGCGAACAACGAACGGCAGATTTACATGTCTTATGCGGAATACGCCAATGACAACGAAGGCTTTTGCCCACCGGACTATGTGCCCTGGTCCGGCTCGCCATTTGGAAACACGGACCCTAGAAAATGGGATTATGCCAATGTACCGTACCTGACGAACCGAGCGTTTATCAACGTCAACGCGGGGAGTGCCCCATCCTACACGAGCACGAAACCACCGCCGTATTACCTCCTACCCAAGGTGTATGTCTGTCCGGAGGCCTTGGCTCTGGATCCCGCGGATATGGGCTTGGCCTATACAGACGGGTCGATGGCCATTCCGAGCTACAATCCCAATTATGATTTTTACGAGAACCTTAACACCAGCACCTGGTATGATCCCAAGCTCAACGCCCCGGTTCAGGAATACCCACACGTGCGGCAGATCGGCAATCCCGGTGATGCGGCGTTGCTGGTGGAGATCAATACGCCTTTTCAGGAAAACGCCACCAATACGGTTCCGTACAGTTGGTGGAACACCTCGCCGGGCAGTTGGTGGAACTTTGCCGAGAACGTGCCTCCCTGGCGATCCATACCTTATTGGCGGTTCGGCTTTTTCCACGGATCGGATTCCGCGCCTTACGACGGGATTGGATCCTCCGGCAGTCCCGGAATTCCCACGGAAATTGGCAGCGAGATGAATGTGACATTTTTCGATGGACACGTGTCGATGCTGGATGATCCGCAACTGGTGGGTGTCAACGGGCAGGCGGGTGCGATTGATCCGGCGGATTAAGTGGTAAGGGGTGGTGGGGATAATTTTTAAGGTTGCTGTTAAGGATACAAGCATGGAAAATATGAATTGGGGCGGTGCGGTGGTGGGGCGTTTCCGAGCTGGGCGTTATGCAAGCCTGCTGGTGGCAGCGGTGGTGGGGATGAGTTGGGTGCTAACGGCACGTGTCTTGGCGGGCGGCGTATCGATGGGCACGTTGCCGGCGATACCATTTGCAGCGCATCCGATGAAGATGACTGGGAGTTTGCGCGGATGGGCGGGTATACCATCGGTGAAGGAAGTGCCGCTGCATGTGGCATTGTTGCATAGTTCGATGGCCGTCATACGGGAATTACAAACTCATCCCCATACCGTACGGTTGCAGTTATGTTACGACGCTAAATACCTGTATGCGGCGCTGAATTGGCAGGACCCGCATGCGGGAGTGAATACAACGCCGGCATCAGAGCCGGCTCAATGGGCAGCGGGCGGAGGCGGAGTGGAGTTGCATCTTGGCGCTGGGGGCAAGGCCGGGCGGGTGTTGCACCTGGCCTGCTGGCCGGTGCAGGGCGGCAAGGCGGTGGCCCTGATGGCCCGGCGGGGAAAGAACAGGCACTGGTTTAATCCGGTCAAGGATGGCGCTGCGGCGGCGATTTTGCTCCACGAGAATCATCTGGGGTATAACCAGATGATTCGCATTCCGTGGGCGCTGCTGACCGGTAACGGCCAGCCTCCGGCGGCTGGCAAGCTGACCGTGGTTGCAGATTTTGTCTGGAGCGATCTTACCACGGCCATGCTGCGATCGATGCCGTTTGATTATAGCTTGGTAAGCCCGCGGCATCTCACCGGGGATATTTTAACGTCAGCCAAGCCGAAGTATGGACAGGGCTATTTGCCCAATCCGGCCGCATGGGGCCAATTGCACTTTGCGAATCGACCTCAGGCGGCGGTGCAGGTGCGGTCTTACACGGGGTTGGGGGCCACAGCGATGACGGCATCATGGGCCAAGCATCCGCCGGTGATGAATGGCAATCTTTCGGGGTGGCCGAAGCAGGGCATGGCGCGCATGGCATTGTTATCAAGGTACCTGGGCAGAAGGTACAGCGGAACAATCGGTGTGCAATACGACCGGCGGAATTTGTATATTGCAGCGCATATAACGTCTGCGGTGCCGCTGTTTAACCAGATGATAGAAACGACCAAAGCGGGTTTTTGGGGTGGTGATGCTTTGCAATTGCGGATCACCAACGGGCATCGCGTGGTGAACATTTGTGGCTGGTACGACACGGCCAACCATGGGCCGGCGCTGACGGCGGATACGGGTGATTTGAAAAGCCCCTATCTGTTGAAGCAGGGTGCGAAGGAAGTGTTCAAGGCGGACGGCAATGGGCACGGCTACAGACAGGAAATAGCGATACCGTGGAAGGTGCTGTTTCCGAAGACCGGGGCCCCTAAGCGGGGCGCGAATTGGCGGGCGACATTTCAAATATGGTGGGCGGGTCTGAGCCGTCGTTTTAGCATGTATGTGCCGGTGGAATTGGCCTCGCCGGATGCGTTGGCGGTGCATTACAAGTTGCCCAAGAGTGGAGCGGTAACGGTGGGGGTGTTTACGAAGTCCGGCCAGTTGCTGCGCTGGATTACGCGGGCAGAGTATCAATATGCGGGGGAGAGGACCCTTTCGTGGAATGGCATGAATCAATATCATCAACCGATAGCAGCGGGGAATTATGTACTCAAGGTGCTCTATCATCCGCCGCTGACCACGACGTACAAACTGACGCTGGGCAATCCAGGCACGCCGCCGTGGCCGACGGCGAACGGCAAGGGGGACTGGCTGGGGGATGAAAGCAATCCGCAGGGGGCGGCAACGGATGGCAAGTGGGTGTTTCTGGCCTCGCCGTGTGCGGAGAAGGGTTTCTGCATCATTGCCGTTAACAGCCACGGACAACGCCAGTGGGGTCTGGGCGACGACGGCGCGCCGCGGACGGTTTCGCTGGCGGTTTGTGGACAATATGTATACGCCTTATTTTCCGGTCCGGTATTGACGGATGCTTCCAGGCACTACAACGGCAAAAATGCCGTCGGCCGGGCGATGCTCGAGTGCTTGAACAAGCGCACCGGCGAGCCGGCACGATTTTCCCTCCAACACCCGTACAAGGTAGTAGCCAAGTGGCCGTATACGGACAATATCCGCGGCTTGTGGAAACTCCGGCGCGATATGACATTTTCACCGGAAAATTACGCCGGCCAGACGCGTTACTCCAGCATTGATGAAGGTGGGCCGACGAACGCGGTTAGCGTGGCGGGCATCGGCGAGAGGCTCTACATTGCCCTGCTCTATGAAAACAAAATTCTGGTTCTGGATGCCAGGAGCGGCAAGCCGGTTGGCTCAATCCATGTGGATAAGCCTGCTGGCTTGTGTGCCGGTCCGGATGGTACGCTGCTGGCGATCAGCGGACGGCGGGTGGTCGAGATCAATCTGCATGCGCACAAGCAAACGGTGATTGTCCACCGCCGGCGGCCGACGGGCGGTCCGGTGGTGCAATTGATGACGGGGAGCAAAGCCGGGACCACGGTGCCCAATCTGCTGGCGCCGCGCTGCGTGACGATGGGGCCGGATGGGGACATTTATGTGAGCGACTGGGGCAAGTCCTTCCAGGTGAAGGTATTTTCGCCGCAGGGCCGGTTCCTGCATGCGATTGGCAAGAAGGGTGGCCGGCCATGGCTGGGTAATTTCAACCCGGATGGGATGCTG
>JABEVA010000404.1 GCA_013044065.1 Phycisphaerae bacterium | reverse complement strand
TCACATAGCGCGACGGGTCGCCGCAGCCATAATCTTTTTCGATGACTTCCTGCGGAATGATTTTGAGCAGGTCTTTGTTATATTCCACGGGACAGCAGAGTGCGGCTTCCGGCGCTTTGGCGGCGGCAGCGTAGCGGTTTTTAACTTCGGTTTCGGTGCGCATCGGGGTCAAGGTTGGTTTGGTTTCCATAAATCGTGAGCAGGTTAAAAGCGTTTGCACTGGCTTTGGCATGGACGTCGCGTCGCGTCCACTTCGCGGGTGTAGCGTTGGGGAATGCTGGCCAACAGGGATGCGTGTTTCAGCGCCAGCAGTCTGGCCTTCAGGTCGAGCGGAACGGGGATGGCGGCTGGCAACCCGTCCCTCATCGCCGCATCAAAGACGGACTCCGCAATACAGGGATCGGAGGCATTGAGTCCACCCGGAAGGCGTCCGCACAGGATAATTTGAGTTGTTAAAATCTTCACAACGATATGAAGGATGAAAGCCGGCCTTTATTCCAGAGTTCTTGGGGGCACGACCGGCCAGACGCTTTCAACCAGTTCGACCGAAACTCATTATGAGATTGAAAGGCGGTAATCCGGACCGCCCACCCGGGCGATGCTTGAAAATTATGATGACCACACCAGCGCCTCCCTGCCGCCTGCGGTCAACTATGTGCCAATGATTTACGCCGCGCAATATTACGAACCCTTGAGCGATGCCCAGGCACGCGACAGCGGTTGGTTGGCCAGTGCGTCGCCGGACTACCTCATGACCTTTAACGAACCGGACAATTCTGCTGCCGGCGGCGGCTCCAACACCGCCACCAACGATGCGATCGGTGCCTGGCCGTATATTCAGGCCTTGAACCTGCCGCTGGTCAGCCCCGCCACCGCCAACACCTTTGACTCCTGGATGTATAGTTTTTACAGCCTGATTGCCACCAATAATTATCGGGTGGATTACACCGCCGTGCATCAGTATGTCCCCCCCAATGCCAGCTCGCTCATGGGCCAGTTGTATAGCGCCTACACCACCTGGGGCCGCCCGGTGTGGCTCACGGAATTCTCGCCGGTGGACTGGAATAAAACCAAGTCCTGGTCGGAAGATGATGACTACAATTTTCTGGCCGAGTTCATGTGGCAGGCCGAGGCCCAGGACTGGCTCAAGCGCTATGCCATCTTCCCCTTCAGCGGGACGAACAGCGCCGCCCCTGGGTGGACAACGGCTACACCGGCACCTTCTTCCTGGCGGATGGCGTGACGCTCTCACCCTACGGTGAACTTTACGCGACCTGGGATGCCGACCTTTCCCTGGACTCACGGACGCCCTATCTCATCCACAACCTGGCCACCAGTTGCCGGCTGACCGCCAGCAACAATGTCAGCTCACCCCTGGCCTCCACGATCTATCAACGGAACGCCACCACCGAGTGGGGCCTGTTGCCCGCTTCAGTGACCAATCATTGGTATCTCGTCTCGCTCCTGGATGGACGCCGGCTGGGCGACGCAAGTGGAACCCTGATTCTCGAACCCTATCTTGCCACAGGATCATCGGTCGAGTGGGAATTCAATGGCCCCGACGGCAACGGCTACTATTTCATCACCAACACCGCCGGGGACTGCCTCAACGGTATCGGCAGCGCCGCGAGCGTATCCTTTGACACCACCACCGCCACCACTCAAAGCAACAACACCCGCTGGCGGTTGGTCAAGGCCTACCAGCCCATCGCCACGGTGGACACGACTCCCGCCGGTTTGTCCTTCACTTTTAACCGCCAGGGCATCGCCTTGAACTGGAACGCCGACAGCAACCTGTATTACCGCGTTTATCGCGCCGCGAGCAACGGGGCGCCTTATTCATTGATCGCCACGGTTTCTTCCAACAACTTCGTTGACCTCACCGCGAGTTCCAGCAGCGTGCCCTATTATTACGTGATCACCGGGCTAAATGCCTTCGGCGATGAGTCCGCTGATTCCTCCCTGGCCGCCGCCACCGTGGGCGCTGTGTGGCGTCAGCAATGGTTTGGCACCACGGCGAACACCGGTCGGGCCGCCGACACCGCTAATCCCGCTGGCGACGGCGTCATCAACCTCCTGAAACGCGCCTTCAACCTCAATCCCCTCGTGGTTCAAACCAACGGCCTTCCGCACGGCACGCTGAATGGTGGCAGCTTTACCATGACCTACCGGAAAAGCCTCGCGGCCACCGATCTTGTTTTTCAGGTTCAGTGCAGTGGCAACCTGGTGAATTGGACCACCAACGGCATCACGGACACTGTGGTTTCCAGCGACGGATTCACGGAGATTCACACCGCGACCAAACCAGTCACCAGTTCCGAGCAATTTATGCGGCTGAATGTCATCCCCACGCAATAAATCGGTATTTTCCGTGCCTGCGCGGGTGGTGTCTTGAGGCGGCCCTCAACGGCAGAGGTGAGCTATGAAATTACCATCCGGCACCCTCCGCGCTCAATTGAACCAGCGGTCAAAATAATTTGGCGCCCTGCCAGCCTTTTCTGTCATGTTTGGACCGTTAGCTTGTTTTGGCTGCAAAAGGAAACCGTGGTCTAAAAACAGGCGCGCCCTGCCCTTGCCGGACTTTCCCCGCGCGCAGCTCGGCTCCGGGTGGCGTGGCAAAAAAACGGCCTGGTGGGACACATTTTTGGACAGACGGCCCCGGCGCGCACAAGAATTGATTTAGCCGT
>JABEVA010000403.1 GCA_013044065.1 Phycisphaerae bacterium | reverse complement strand
GGGTTGCACTGCCGATGTATCCTTGCGGCCATTGGCGAGATTTGGCCTTTGACCAGGAGATACTGAAATGGCGGAAAAGATTGCCCCCAAGAAACGTCCGGCTCGACAACAGATGCTGGAGACTTTGGCGGAAAGCGAAAAGGCTGTTACCGAGCGTCGCGAGGCTGCGGGAACACCGGAAGAGAAACTCGCCGCCAAAGCCATTACGGAAGCAGTGTCGGCGGCGGAGGAACTCTCCAATCGCGGCGTGGTGCAGTCGATCGGGGAACTCAAATCCAGCATCGGGCGGCTGCTGGGCGAGCTCTCTGATCGGCTTGAAGAACAGGTGGCCCGGTATACGCAGGTGCAGCGGGCGATCATCGCCAAAGAGCAGGAACTTAAAGATATTTACGAGATACAGCGCTCCGCTTCGACGCTCACGGCATTAATTGACGCCCATGCGCGACAGCGTGAAAAAATGGAGCAGGAAATCACCGCCGCCAAGGAGCAACTTGAGCGCGAAGTCGCGCAGACGCGGGAATCCTGGGAGCAGGAGAAGAAACAGCGCGAAGCGGAACTGAAAGAACGCGATGCGGCTGAGCAGAAACGCCGCGAACGGGAGAAGGAAGAATATCGGTACAATTTTTTGCGCGAACAGCAGCAGGCCAAGGATCAGTTCGCCGATCAGATGGCCAAGGCTCAAAAAGAATGGGACGAACGCAAGGCTAAATTGGAGGCGGATCTCGCCCAACGCCAGCAGATGGTCAAGAGCCAGGAACAGCAGGTAAATGAAATGCGGCAAAAGGTGGAGTCCTTCCCGAAAGAGTTGGATGCCGTAACCGCCAAAGTGGTCAAGGAAACCACCGCACGCCTGCAACAGGAAGCTGCGGCCCGCGAGCAACTGTTAAAACAGGAGTTTGAAGGCCAGAAGAATGTGCAAAGCACGCGGATCACTTCGCTGGAACAGCAGGTCGCCGAGCAGGCCGAGCGTTTGACCAAACTGCTGGGGCAGGCGGAAAAGGCTTACGCCCAGGTACAGGAAATCGCGGTACGGGCCATCGAAGGATCTGCCAGCGCCAAGCAACTGGCTCACTTGCAGCAGCTTCTGGCCGAGCAGGGACGTAAGCCGACTTCGGAACGATGAACCGCGACATGTGCAATAACATGATGGATATTGATTATCACATTCTTCTCGGCGTAATTATAGGTGGCGTGAGGCGGTTGGGAAACTATGCATACATTTGAAGGATAGGTCAATATCTTCCGAAAATCGCTCAATCACTTTGAATACCTTGGCGAGCGAAGTACCCCCTTTGAAGAGTAATCCCGCTGGTGGCGGATTCAGCGTAAAGAGCCGTTTTAATGTCCAACAGACCCAAAAATCCTTTTCGATGATGGCGGCACTCAATCCGCGATGTGCCGCTACAGCACGGAATAGGTCAACTCGGTCGCAGGCTAATCGTTGTGCGAATTCATCCATAGCCGGCCGTCCCCGGTTTGCCAGTGCGGCCTGCGATC
Organism: Phycisphaerae bacterium; assembly: GCA_013044065.1. Taxonomy (GTDB): domain Bacteria; phylum Planctomycetota; class Phycisphaerae; order WQYP01; family WQYP01; genus JABEVA01. The sequence continues at coordinate 3,504 of JABEVA010000403.1, read as the reverse complement.
TGCCGGACCACATCGGCGATCCAATCAGTGGTGTAGCGGGCGTCTTTGACCAGTTCGAGTTTGTCTTTCGTCCGAATTACGGTCTTAAGCCGCGCCACGACATGCGCATCCACCGCTGGCTTTCCCAAGTACCTTAAGGCCTGGAAGACCAAAGCACTGGTCTGGCTGCCAGAAGGCAGCTCTTTTGGAGCGACATGCTTAATTTGCAATTCCATCTTGTCGATGCGGATACGCCGGGAACGCCCATCGCTTAAGTACACGAACTTGGCGGGCACCTGAGTGGATAGGCCAAAGATGTTGGCGGCAACGGCGCCGGAAGGAACCATGCGACTGCCGGTTTGGCGGCCAATGGCCTGAGCGATTTGATCAACATCGGGCGACAGAGCGATTCCCAGCCTGCGATTGACGCGGGGATAATAATAGAGGCCGCGGCCCAGACGCTGGATGCCGCCGGAACGAACCAATCGGGAAAGAGCCTGATCGGTGGCGTAACGTGACGCCACGTCAAGGAAGTCTTTGGGCGTAAAAACTGCACCGCGGCCGCCCGAGCGGATACGTTGAAGAATAATCTGTTTCACGGCGTCCATAGCGGTAATCTCGTCAGAAAAGTGTATACGTTTTTCTGACATATTGCAACTGCCTCTGGCTTCGCAGTTGAATCAAAGGGGAAACCCCCGAGTACCGCGTTGCCGTGCCAAGGGCCATGGCGCCGTGGCTGTTGACGGCGGGCGGGATAAGCGGCCATTTGTATACGAAGGTCATGCGTATGAGCGCGGCAGCAGCACGACGTGGCGGCTGTGCGCGGCCATGCACTACCCATCACTCTTGATCAGCACCAAAACCGCCAACCGGATATGTTCCGGCAGCAACGACCAACGGTCTGCAATCAGTGCCAATTCGGCATTTTGATCACCTGCTGCGGATTTTGCTGCGGGCGCTTTGAAAATCCGTTGATTTTCGAGTAATTTGCACGTTGTTCTTACCCGGTTGGTGGTAATATATTATTGTGTATATTCGTGCATACGTTGGCAACGCCCTGTCGGGCAGCACCTCACTCTCCGCCCTGATCAATGTCGGTGATAGCAGGGTCAACGGCATGGCCGTCGCCGTCAGCAATTTCAATGCTGCTGCCACGAACCATGGATCGGATGGTCCGGGAATCCGCCTGTGCCCCCCCATGCTTTTCCGCCAGGCCCGAAGCGTTGCGTACATGCCGCAGTGGCGTTATAATTTCTCCTTGGTACGTTTCTGGATGTTTCGTCGCCGTGGTGCGGCGGCCAGGAACAAGCTTGGCTGGCGACCGGTCCAGGCTGGCATTTGCGCTCGCGGCATAGCGAAGCGGATGTCAAAGTGTTCGGCGCGCAGCACTCCCCACCCGCATCAGGGCATTTTCGATATCCTCCTCCAAAATACTCCGCGGCTAAGAGCGTGTTGCCACATTTTTTAGAAAGGGTTATCGCTCATGGTGGATTTTAAATTACTCAACGAACTGGGATTGGACGACCAGACGGCCAGTAAGGAAGTGCAAAACGTGGTCAACGCCCAGATACCCGGCGGGGATGTTGGGCAGATGATGGAAAAGAGCGGTCAGGCCTTTACCAACGGGTCTATTCTTAAAGGGAAAATTGTCAATATCCGCGGCGACGATGTGGTGGTGGAAATCGGCCTTAAAAGTGAAGGTGTGCTTTCACGATCGCGTGAGTTTGATTCGCCCGGCGAGGTGGAAATCGGTGATGAAATAGATGTGCTTCTGGAACAGGTGGAATCGGAAAACGGCCTGGTGCAGATTTCCAAACGCAAGGCGGATCGTATTCGCGGCTGGGAATCGATTGTGCAGACCAAAAAGGAAGGCGATCCTGTCTCCGGTAAAGTAACCCGCAAGATCAAGGGCGGGCTGCTGGTGGATATTGGGGTTCCGGTGTTTCTTCCCGCCTCGCAGGTGGATATCCGCCGACCGGGTGAAATAGGCGAATTCGTCGGCCGGGTCATTGACGCGGAAATCCTAAAAATTGATTTGGAACGTAAGAACATCGTCATTTCGCGGCGCAAGCTTTTGGAAAAGCATCGCATTGAAGCCAAGCAAAAGCTTTTTGATGATATTCAGGTGGGCCAGACGCGCAAAGGCACGGTCAAAAACATTGCCGATTTTGGCGCGTTTGTGGATTTGGGCGGTGTGGACGGCCTGCTGCACATTACGGATATGAGCTGGGGCCGCGTGAATCACCCCAGTGATCTGGTGAAGCTGGATCAGGAGATTGAAGTAGTGGTGCTGAATATAGACCGCGAGCGGGAAAAAATAGCGCTGGGCCTCAAGCAAAAGCAGGCTTCTCCATGGGAACAAGTCGAAGAGAAATACATTGTCGGCAGCCGGCTCAAGGGCACGATTACCAACATCATGACTTACGGTGCCTTTGTGAAGCTCGAAGAAGGTGTCGAAGGTCTGGTGCATATTTCCGAAATGAGTTGGACCAAACGCATCAATCACCCCAGCGAAATGCTTTCGGTGGGCGAGGAAATTGATGTGGTGGTTCTGGAAGTCGACAAAAACAAGCAGGAAATCAGCCTGGGCATCAAGCAAACCGAAGCCAATCCGTGGACGGTCCTGGGCGAAAAATATCCGGCGGGAACCGTGGTTTCCGGCAAGGTGCGCAATTTGACCAACTACGGCGCATTTGTCGAGATTGAAGAAGGCATCGATGGCCTGCTGCATGTGAGTGACATCAGTTGGACCAAGAAAATCACCCACCCCAGCGAAGCGCTTAAAAAGGGTGATGAAATTCAGTGCGTCGTTTTGAGTGTGGATCAGGAGAAAAACCGCGTCGCTCTGGGCCTGCGGCAACTGACCGAAGATCCGTGGGTTCACGCCATCCCATCCAATTATCATCCGGGCATGATCGTCAAGGGCAAGGTAACCAAGATCACCAACTTCGGGGTTTTTGTGGAACTTGAACCCGAACTGGAAGGCCTTTTGCACATCAGTGAGATTTCCGACCATAAGGTTGAAAATCCGCAGGATGTGGTCAAACTCGGTGATGAGTTGGAGGTCAAAATAATCCGTGTGGATCTGGAAGACCGCAAAATCGGGCTTTCGCTGAAACGGGCGCAACAGGGTGAAGATCAGGGCGAAGAGAGCAAACCTGCCCGCAAGTTCAAAGGCGGATTGGAAGGCTAAGTTCGCAAGTTCAGCGACTGATTTTTTCAGGGCACGGCCAAAGGCCGTGCCCTTTTTTTTGGCGGGTGCCGGTTGGATTGGCCGCAGGTCGTGGGTCAACAGATATTTGTCGCGGCTGGAGAGGCCCAGCCGGGCTGATGAAGACCTTGAAGATTGGGCACATAACGGGGGTGGCGCTGCGCCAGGCGATCAGCTATCAGCGGGAGCGCGACGGGGTTAAACACGAAGCGACGAAGACGCGAAGAACGACAGCCGTTAAACATCCCCGATGGAGAGTGGGATAAACTCCGGGCACAGAGGGCGCTGTGCGAGGAAGGTGAGCAGGTGAGTCC
>JABEVA010000402.1 GCA_013044065.1 Phycisphaerae bacterium | reverse complement strand
GGCCGACGCGGCGGGCAAAAACCCACGCCCCACGGCGCTATCCGCGACCCGGGTTTGACCGGTACGGGCGGCGGCCAGTTCCGCCCTGCCAATCGCGGCTTCCAGACCATCGAGACTGCCGAAATCCGCAAAGCCGTCGGAGGCCGGTTCCGCCTGGGCCTGCCTGTCACCTTGCACGTACTTGATGGAACGAATGCTGCGTCTCAAGCCAAGCCTCCAATTCTCTTATTTTGGTCATTTCCCAAGATTCATCCGCCACCGCCCCGCCGCCACATGGGCCGCCACGCCGCCATCCCCGGCCCTGTGCCCGCAACCATAACGCCCGGCATTTCAACCACGAACAACCGCCCGGCGAAAGGCCGGGGTACCACATCCGCAAATCTTCCAGCCAGAGGAAATCGGTCGGTAACGCTAAGGGGCCTCCGGCGGAAATACAAAAGGGTGGGTAGTGTCCCTTTCCGGTTCGGCGCTGCCGGCGGCACCCGGCGATGCGGGTGGCCCCTCCGGCGACTCCAGCCGCAGCACATCCTGGGCTAAATTTGCCAACTGCGCAAACGGCGTGGCGGCAAGCATGGCTTGGATCTGCCTGGCATCTATGCCCGCCCTGGTCAAGGCGTGTCGCAGGGCTTCCTCCACCCCTTCCACGGTGCGAAAATAGGCCACCGCATCGCCCGGACCCAGGGGTTGCCAGCGTGCCCGCGCCAATACGTATACTCGCTGCACCGCGGAAACTTTGGCCTCCGCACACGCCCGCTGTAACTGGGCGATTTTTTCCGCCTGTAACCGGGCCAACACCGTTTTAAGATCGGCGATCGTCCACACCGGCATGGCAACGGCGGCATCACCCCACAGCCACACCACCGGCGCATCGGTCGCCTCTAATAAATTCACGATCTACTCCTGCACATTCCTGAAAACACCCACATCCGACAACCGGCAAGCCACCCCCAACCTTCGCGACTCTGCGCTCTGCGTGCCATCCCCGTTGCCGCCGCTCCTGTCTCTTGGCTTTTGGCACCCCGCCGCGCCCGCTACGAAAGAATCCATACCTTGCTGTATGGCCCCACGGATGCCACTTCCGCGGTAAATACGCTCACCTGTCCCACCCGCAACCGCAGGCGAAACTGCGTGACATTAAAATTACCGGAAATCACGCAGCCATCCGCGGCGGTGAAAGCAATCGGCACCTGCGAATGCAATGTGCCCAGGCCCGGGTCGTTTTGGCTTAACCAGCCCACGATCGTGCCTTTCAACCGCTGGCCGGTCAGCACGCCCGATCCGTATCCGGCATCAGCAAATGATTCCGAGTCGCCCTCGCGAAACTCCTCCTCCAATTGGCAATCGTAAATCTGGGCGGTAATGCCGGGCGGCAAGGTCACCGTGGCCGTCAGGCCCGAAAGCGGTGTGGTGGTGGACATGACTGTTCTCCATAAAACAAGGCTGTAAAGACCACGGACTTTTACCCATGGCCGGCCAATTCAAACACCAGACATTGGAAGCGGGCCTGCACCCGGTAGACCTCATCGTTGGCCGCATCAAAGCCGACCTGTGTTGGTTCGGCCGCCCGCTCCTGCCAGATGCCAAGAAGCACCCCCGAGGAAAGGGGAAAACTGGCCGCATCCAGAAGAGAAACGAGTTGGTCGGCAATTTCCAGGAGTACCGGCAAACTTTCGCCCACCGCGGTAAGCACGACGGTGGTTTGGGTCACGCGATTGCCGGCAAAATCATGCCGGGTGGGGCCGCCCAAAGCTGTAGTCAGGGTCAAAAAGGGCAGCAAAGCCGTTTCGGGCGCGGCACCGGCAAACACCTGGTTTTGGGCCACAAGACCGCTGATCTGTCCATCGGACAGGATGGCGGCAATCAGGGCCTGAATCAAACTTTGCATGGCTGCTCCCGCCTGATAATTCGTACGTATTACGATTGCGGATCAATAAGCTGGGCGAAAATGGCCCACGCCCGCCCGCGATCACCCAAATCCGCGGTGAATTTCACCAGGTACCAACAGGTGCCATCGCTGACCCGGTCGCCGATACGTGCTCCGGGATTGTCCGGGGAAATAATCAGGTGCGTGGTTACAATGCCGCGTCGATCCAGAGCGGTATTGGCACTGGCCCGCAGGGTAAGTATCGTGGCTGGAATGTTGGTGGCGATGGCTTGCCATCGGCGTACCACGCCGCCGGCGGCATCTGTGCTTACCGCGGCGCGCTGCACGCTGATTTGCCCGGCGCATAATAAAAGCAGACTCATGGCCTCACCTTAATTCAGTGCATACTCCCGGGCCGTGGACGGAAAACAGCGCCGGATACCATCCCGGTGACGCCCGCAGCCAAGCGTTTCACACCAGCACGTCCCGATAAGGTCCCAGGATGGCTTTTATTTCCGGCGTAAGCACCAGATCGCCGGGCCGGATGAAATACTCATAGCCCATCGTTCGCCCCAGCGACTCGCGGCTTTTGGTCAGGTCCGGCTGATTGAGCAAATTCCCGACCATCAGCGCGACCGCAAGTTGCAGGTCGGCGGGAATCAACGCGCCGACAACCTGCGCCTGGTCGGCGTGCGGCTGGGCAAATGTTGCGCTGATCGTGGTGGCGGAAACGCCGCTAACGGTAATGCTTTCCTGCGTTGTTAAGCCGGGGTCCACTGTCAACGTGGCGCCCACGGCAATCTGCCAGGGCTGAAGCGTGTTGCCTTCACCGGCCATACCGCCCATGGCCGCCAGCGGCACGGTTTGAAATCCTGGCGCAATTGCCGCCGTAGCCACGGTTAAATAACCACAGCCGGCGGTGTAATCCACTTGAATGATGCCGCGGCCCAAGGCCGGCAAGCCATCTTCCGCCAGCGCCCCCAAGGCCCAGAAATCCGGAAAACCGGCGGTCGCATCGGGCAACATGGAAATCCGGCCCGTGCCGGCCTGAATATCAAATTGAGTTGGGCTGCAGGTAAGCGGGCTGGCCGATTGCGGATACAGCGTCACCAGGTTCAGAGCCAGCACCGGTATTTGCCGCAGCATTAAATAGCCCACCGGCGTGGCATCGTATTTTTCCACCCAGCGGTTGGGCACAAACTGCCGGCGGCAATACGTTTGCGTCATCACGCTGGCCGCAGTGATTAAATTATTGAGCATAGCACTGCTGATGCCGCCGGCACCGGCCACCACCGAGTTGACATAATCCGCGGTTACCAAATTCACCATAAAAAAGGGGTAGTCGGCACATGATGGCAGATAACCGCCGGAACCACGACCACCGCTTCCCCAAGCCCGACACCTTTATCCCCCGGCATTTGCGCCCTACATACCCACCATGCCCATCAGCATCAAAGAAGATCTGCTTTTGCCCAATCCGCTGGAATGGACCGCCACCGGCTACCGCATCGTACGCAAGTTTCAGATCACCGGCTTGGAAGAATACGCCCCCACGCTGCGCCCCATCATGGCGGCCACCGCCACCGATTCGGCCACCGGCTTTGTCATTCCCGCCGTGAATACGCCCCACCCCAACCAGCCGGGTGCCATCGTACGGGCGGTGCGGGCGGTGTGTCTTGGCCCGGACTGTTTCGATATCTATTGCCGCTACGAGTGGGACCAATACCCTTCGGCTTATCTGAAAAGTTACAACGCCGGACTGGTGCAGTCGCTGCGTCCCTACGATGCCAACAACAATCTGGCCACCGTCAGCTACACGCCGCAGGGCGGGCAGGTACAAACCATAGTGGCGGAATTGAAACGGGTGATCCTGAATGCCACGCTATCCTTTCATTTTCTGCAAACCGCGGACCCGGAGGCGCTGACGGTGCAATATGCCGGGCTGGTCAATTCTCTTTTGTGGCGCAGCTATCCACCCCGCACGTGGCTGTGCCTGCCCATCAACGGTTCCACCCAGGACGGAATCTGGTATCGCAATACGTATAGTTTCGCGTACCACCCGCAGACCTGGGATGAATACGCCGTGTTCAAAAACCTGG
>JABEVA010000401.1 GCA_013044065.1 Phycisphaerae bacterium | reverse complement strand
TTGGTGATCTGATTGTTTGTTTTTTTAATGGTACGGCGACCACCGAGATCACGCCTTGGCCGATGGCCGGTGGCGGACCGGGAGGGCCTTGCTGCGGATTAACGGGGGTGGGCGACCACTGAAAAACCTTGAAATTGCTGCGTTTTAACTGGGCGGCAATCCGGCTGAACGGCCCGCCGGTGCTGATGAGATTGGTGGGGCTGATGCTGACAAACACCACTTTGGTGCGGTGCTTTTGGATCATACCCAGCAGAGCCGAATTCACGGCTTGTTCCCCGTTGAATACATATTGCGGTCCCTGGCCCAGGCCGGCGCTGCGCGGCTTAAAGAGCGAATAGCCGGGCAGCACTTTGAGCTTTTTGGGGCCCATCACCAGCAGAGAATCCGGGGTTAATTCGTGCAGGATGGCCCCGGCACGCAGGGGTTTGATCGTGGTGATTTTATGGCGATAGGCTTTTAACAGAGCAATTTCCTTGCCGTAGGCGGCCGTGCGGCCTTTCAGGTAGGCGGTAATCGCGGGGCCAAGCTGGACATTGGTGGTTTGCTCCAGAGCATCGGGCTTACTCAGAGCGTCGAGATTCGAGGCCAGCATTTTGGCGGTGGCGGCGAGTTGTTTGGAGACACGCGGCCAATCAGGCAGGATGGAATGCAGCGCCTTTTGGGCATGGCGCTGGGTGCGGGCGATGACCCGCGGCAAGCTGCCGTCAAATACAGATTGCACGGATAAGGCCACCTGTTGTTGTTGAGTGGTAAGCCCCGGCTGTTGGGCCAGGCGGCCCCATCCAGCGGCTTCGGCGGCCAGAAAATTTTTGATATGCAGGGCCAAGTTAGTGAATTGCCGGGCGACGGCCTGATACGGCGAAAATTCGCCCTTGAACCTGGCGCGAATTTGTTCTTCCAGGGCCTTGCGGCCATTGCGGGCCTTGAATTCGCGCACGTAACTGGATCTGCGGGTGTATTCCTTGATAAGCTCTTGGACCTTGCGCCCCTGCAGAAATTCGGTGACGCCGGCCTGCCCCTGGGGCTGGCCCTGCGGATATAAATTGACCAGATAGATGCGCTTTTTCTGATGATCCACGATGGTCAGGAGCTTTTTCGTGCGTGGAGAAAGGGAATAAATTTCGCCTGTGGTCAGGTCTTTACGGTAGTTAAACCGCACCGAGAGCCAATCCAGGCAAATGACCACCGCCAGGACGATGATGATTAAAATTGCGGTGTTGGCACCATATAACCAGCGGCGTTTGCCGGAGGCATTGATATCGGCTGGGCCGACGGGCAGCCCGCCTTTGGAGGTTGCCGGGGGAAGCTCACCTTTATTTTCTGCTGGGGCCATGATTGGGTTTCACTCCTGATTAGCGTCGGCTGTCCCGGCGTACCGGGATTTCGCCGGTGTTAATGTAGCCATGATGTTGGCAGGTTTGGGCCGGCCCGCGGGGACAGGCCCATGAAGCTATTTATCTCCAGCGCCTGCTTTCCAGAACCACGTAAGTCAAAAACAAAAATAAACCCGTACCAGTTAAAAAATAAACGATATTTTGGGTGTCCACCACGCCTCGCGCGAAATTGGCCATGTGCGGTTCAATGGCCATATAACCAAGGACATGGCGGATTTGGGTAGCTGCAAACCAGGAAGTGGGAACCAACTGGCGTACAAAACCGACCAGAATGCCCAGAGCCACCAGGGTAACGCAGGTGCTCATGGCGGCGAGAATCTGGTGTTCGGAAAGGGCGGAGAAAAAGACCCCGATGGCCACCATCAGGCAACCCATGAGCAGCAATCCCAGGTAACTGGTGAAAATGGGGTGAAAATCAGGCCGGCCAAACGCCATCAGGGTCAGCACAAACACCACGCTGGAGGCGATAACCACACAATAAAAGCCCATCGCTCCGAGAAATTTTCCTAAAATGATTTCCAGTTCCGCAACGGGGCTGGTGCGTAGAACCTCGATGCGTCCGGAACGGTATTCCTCCGCCAGCAGGGACATGGTTATAAACGGCACAATGAAGATCAGAATTAAATGATTCCATTCGAACATGGGTTGGGGATTGGCCAGTTCGCCGGGAATAAACACCAGCATGGAAAACAAGAGTCCCACAAAAAGCAGATAGAGAGTCAGTACAATATAAGCTACGGGCGAATAGAACAGGCTTTTAAGTTCGCGTCCGGCCACGGCCATGATTCTCGACATAAACAGGTACTCCATGGATTGAATTTCCGGGGGGCCAGGGCGTCGGGCGGTCTGGGCGGATTGTTAAATGCCCAGCGGCGCAGAGCCGCCATCAGGCCGCGGCTTGACTGGTTCCCGGATCGGTAATCTGGACAAAAAATTCCTCCAGCGAGGCTCCGCCGAGGCGCATTTCACGCAAGGCCCAACCCCGCTGGACCACCAATGCGGCAATTTGTTCGCGCAGTTGAGCATCCAACCGCCCGACCACCGCCAGCGATTGGACCGGGCCATCGGCAAGCACCTGCACGTTTTCCACGCCGGGTAAGGCCTTGATGGCACTAAGAACCTGATCCGACGGACCGCGCACCTCGACCAACAATCTGGATCCGGGGGCACCGGCGCGGGCGCATTGTTGCTTGAGTTCATCGGGCGTACCCTGGGCCAGAATGTTGCCGCGACCAATGATGATAACACGCTGGCAGACCAGTTCGACCTCGGAGAGAATGTGCGTGGAAAGCAGCACGGTATGGCGTCCGGCGAGTTCCGCGATGAGTTTTCGGGCTTCGCGGATTTGGGAAGGGTCCAGTCCGACGGTGGGTTCGTCGAGCACCAGAACCGGGGGATTGTGCAGCAGGGCATCGGCAATGCCCAACCGTTGTCGATAGCCCTTGGATAATTTTCCCACCAGCCAGCGCAGCCGTTCGGTAAGCCAGCAGCGCTGGGCGACTTCCGCGATGCGTTGCCGGCGGGCGACGCGATTCATGCCGCGCAGTTTGCCCCGGTAATCCAGATATTCCTCCACCCGCATTTCGGGGTAGAGCGGCGTATTTTCCGGCAAATAGCCGATGTTCTGACGAACTTGCAGCGACTGGCCAAAGACATCAAAGCCGGCGACGCTGGCGCGGCCGCTGGACGGCGGCATGTAACAGGTCAGCATACGGATGGTGGTGGTTTTGCCGGCACCGTTGGGGCCTAAAAAGCCGACCACACTACCCTTGGCTACTTCAAAACTAAGGTCATCCACCGCCCGAAATCGACCATAGTCCTTGGTGAGGCGCTGTACCACGATTTCCGCCGCATTTTGCATTACTGCATAGCTCCATCGACTTCCAAAACCACCGGGTCGCCGGCCAACCCCATTGCACCAGAGCCAGTTTGCCCCTTGTGCGAAGGCTGGCCCCTTCTCTTACCGGTCTTAATACGAATTGTCAACCAAAAGGTTTGGCCGAGGCAGGACGCCAGGACGCCGGCCGGATATGAGGGGCGGGCGGCGGCGCTACAGACGCCGGCCCCATCGCCGAGGCCCGCGCCAAGCCTGCCCGTGCGGGTCACCGGCCACCGGTGAGGGTTTGGAGGCTTTCCAGCAGTTGGCAGGCTTCATCGCGGCTATGGGCCACCACTTCCAGTACGGCTCGGGCCGTGGGCGCATGATCGATCAGCCATTGGACCTCGGCCATGGTACTGATGTCGTTCCATTGCTGAGTGTGCGCGGCAAAATGCTGGTAGGCCTGATGGCGCTGATCCAGGGGCCGAACTAAATTCAGCAGACGTAAATCCGGTATCTTAAGCAAGTTATCCCATTGATGCCGGGAATGGGCGCAGCAATGGATGCCGATACCTCCGAAATGGGTGGAGAGAGTGATGAGTTCCGGCAGAAATAAATCGACAAACAGCTCCGGGCTTACCACTCCGATTTCATCTTCAGAGAGCGTGAGTCCCCGCGGCATGAGATAATCCGGATAGTGAGCCACGTGCTGGCGGCCATAGCGCGAAAACCATTCATCCAGAAACGTGGTCAGCAATTCCAGCACTTTGGCGGACAATTCGCGCACGGCCTGCGGCGAGTCCATCAGGGCAAGATAGAAATCGTTTTTTTCCCAGATTAAAGCGGCGATATCCATGGGGCTTTGCACGTCAACCGTTCGCACGAAGGCTTGGGGCCCGGCGCGACGACGCAATTCGTCGGCGAACTTAAACTGCCGCGCCAATACGGGTGCATCGAGTGTGGGCACCTTGATCCGACTGACCTCGGCGGCACTGTGAATCAGCGGCCGGGCGAAGGGCATACCATTATCCGGATAATGCACGGGGCAACCGAAGGCCTGGGCAAAAAGTTCCGTTCCCCCGAGGCAGTCCAGATAAGCCAGGCTGTCATCGGCCAGCCAGAACATTCGCTGTAGTTGGTCGAGATAATTGTTCCACGCCCATTCCAGGCGGGCGGCGTCATTTTCCGGCCGCGGCCAAGGCTTGGGCTGCGGCTGATCGGCATAGCGTATAATCAACAGATGCTGCACGCCGGGAGCACCGGACATGAAATCCTGCCAGCGGCGGACGCGTGCCGCCACCTCATGGTCTGATGGTGTGGTCATGCGCATAAACTCCAAGGCAACGCCGCCGCCGGGGTATTATAACCTGATTGAGACGGGGGGGTATCGAGGGACATCTATAGCGCCTTGACTATGGCCGGAGCGCGCCTACGATTAGGCGGTATGGCGTATGCTGGGCATAGGCCGTAGAAGAGGCTGGATATGAAAACCCTGATTGCGGTACCGGTATTTAATGAGCAAAAGTACGTTGCGCGCGTGCTGGATCGCATTCTCACCTACGCTTCGGATGTGCTGGTGGTGGATGACGGTTCCACGGACGACACGCCGGCCATTTTGGCCGGCCGGCGTGATATCACGGTGCATACCCATGCGCAAAATCTTGGCTATGGAGAAAGCATCATTGATGCGTTTGATTATGCCGCCCATCACCATTACGACTGGGTGATTACCATGGATTGCGACGAGCAGCATGAACCGGAGCGGATTGTGGATTTTCTCTCCGCGATCGCCGCGGACAATGCCGACATTATCAGCGGATCGCGCTATTTGCGTGCCGACTGGGCAACTGCGGCGGCACCCGCGGATCGGCGCACCATCAACCAAATTGTGACGGCGATGATCGAGCGCCATCTGGGGCTTTCGCTGACCGATAGTTTTTGCGGGTTTAAGGCCCATCGGGTGGCGGCCATGGAACGTTTGCACCTGACGGTGCGCGGTTATGCGTTTCCCATGCAATTCTGGGTGCAGGCAAAGCGCGCGGGTTTGCGTATTGCCGAGCTGCCGGTGGCCCTGATCTACAATGATCCGACCCGCCATTTCGGAGGTTTACTGGATAATCCTGATGCCCGCCTGCGCCATTATCAGGATGTGTTTTTTTCGGAGCTGAAACTGGGGGCGGCGATGCCGATTGCGGTGGCCAGGTGAACGACCGCGCGGCGGGCACGCGGCGGGTGGACCCTGCGTGGGCGGTCGACTCGACGGCGCGTGTGCTGTTCATTTTTATCGCGCAGCGTGTATAGTTCATCGTGCATGAAAAAAACCATCCAAGCATCTGTGGACCCCACCTCTGCGACCTCCGGGCAGTTGCGGCCGCGCCCCGACTATATTGTTACGCCGCGCCGCCATGGTACGGTGCTCTTTGAACCGCCGGCGAGCACTTTAGCCGGCGCTTTGGCGACGATGCCGGTTCGGGCAGCCACGCCATTGGGAAGCTGCGAATTTCGTCGGCAAGCCCGGCAGGACTTGCTGGCCTGTATTGGGCAGCACGCTGCGGCGATTGGTGCCGCCGGACCGGGAGAGGAAATTCTTTCGCGCCCTTGGGTTATCACCGGCCATCAGGTGGAATTTTATCATGCGGGTGTGTGGGCGAAGGTGATTGCGGCTGATCATCTGGCCCAGATGGGCCACGGGGTGGCAATCGATTTGTTGGTGGACCATGACGTATCGGCCCACCTTGGCCTGGAGGTGCCGCTGATGGAGCACGGGCATCTGGCCAAGCGGCGGATCACCTGGGCGGAGCATCCGCCATTGGTGGCCGCAGAGTTTTTGACCGCACCGACGGCGTTGGAGCGGCAACGCTGGATTGACCAGATCACCTCAACCGCCCTGGTGAAAAGCGATGCGTGGAAGGATTTTGCATCCCGGCTCTCCGCGGGGGAGGCCAAGGATTATGTTGGCTGGATGAGCAAGGCCCGTTTCGGTTTTGAAGAGGCGCTGGGGTTGCAGGTATGGCATGCGCCATGCAGCTACCTTTGCCAAAAACCGGCGTGGCTGGGATTTGTAAGTGCCTGGATTGCCCAGGCCGAGGCCTGGAGTGGAGCGTACAATGCCGCCCTGCATTGTTACCGTGTGGCCGAGCATATTGGCAACGCGGCCCAACCGATGCCGGATTTGGCATTATCCGCCCAGACGTTGGAATTGCCGTTTTGGATTTATGGTCCGGGCCAGCCGCGCAGCCGCTTGCTGATTTCCCGCGGCCCTGGGCCGTCGCTGCTCACGCCGGTTGGGCCGATTGCGTTGCCAGTGATGGGCGATGCGGATTGTTACCAGCAAGGCCAGGCTTTGCGCCAATTGCTCGCTGAGCACCATCTGGCCATTCGGCCCCGGGCGCTGACGCTGACCATGTTTGTCCGGCTGGCGTTGTCGAATGTATTTATCCACGGCATCGGGGGCGCGATTTACGATCAGATTACTGATCATTTAATGGAGGCTCTTTTCAAAACAGTACCATCGTATGGTTGTGTGTCGGCGGGTTGGCTGCTGGATCTGCCGGGCCGGGATGAAGGCCCCCTATCGATAGCCGATTTGCGCTGGCAATACCATCACCTGCGGCATAATCCGGAATTGGCGTTGCCGCGTGAATATGGGGCGGACCGCACTGTAACTGGTTTGCTCGAGGCGCGGCGCGAAAAAATCCGCCTCATTCAGGATTCGCTGCGGGCCGATCGCCGTGTGGGCCGCGGATGTCGTGACGGTGTGGCCGTGCGTCGGAGCTGGTTTCGTGAATTGCATCAGATCAATCAACAGCTTTTAACCCACACCCAACCCAGGCTCAACGAGATTGACCAACAGTTGGCCTACCTGCGGTTGCACGCGGCGGAACTCACCGTTGCCAAGTGGCGCGAATACTTTTTCGCCTTGCACCCCATGGCCTCTCTACACGCCTTGATTGACGCCATCCGCGGAAATCGCACGGAACCATAACCCGCCTCCCAACAAGGTCAGGGATTCGGAATTGCTCTGGCACCGACGATAGCTCATAATGGAACTGTGGTGTGCGTAGGGCGTAATATGGATCGAGATTCAGAAAAATCGGCTGCGGCAAAAAGCGCCGATCGTGGCCGGGAACCTCAGGGGCCAAGTCGCCGCTGGGCTTGGCACGTTAAAATGACCCTCGAATGGGCGATGGAACCCCTGGCTTTGGCCGAGGATGACCGGGTCCTGGAGGTACCGTGCGGCCACGGAGAATTTATTGAGCGGCTCTTCAACCGCTGGCCGACTGTGGAAATCGTTGGTATTGATGAAAGCCTGCCGTCGCTGACTCAGGCCTTGGCCAGAAATTTGGGCAGCGGTGTATATTTGATTCAGGCGGCCACCGGTCGGCTACCGTTGCAAGCGAAAAGCCTTGACGCGGCGGTTTGCACCACCGCCTTGCATTGCGTATCGGAACCGGCACCCTTGCTGGGGGAACTCTACCGCGTCATCAAACCCGGCGGGATTCTGTTGCTGATGGATTGGTGCCACGATTATCCGATGCAGCGGAGCCGGGAATTGGCGCGGCGGGTGGCGCTGCGGCCGCTGGTCGGACTCCACTCCATCAGAGGATGCCGGGCGCTTATCACCAAGGCCGGCTTTGCCGTGACGCTGGCGGAACAGGCCCGGTTAAGCTGGCGTTGGGGAATGATGCGCTTTTTATCGCGCCGTCACGGATGAGCAACCGTCGCCGGACTGCGGTGGGCGAAAATCAAGTTCGTCGGGCGACGGCCTGCCTGATGGGTGTGACAATTGGGTCTACCAGCCGCTCTTCTATGAGTGGAGTGCCGATCTCCACCAG
>JABEVA010000400.1 GCA_013044065.1 Phycisphaerae bacterium | reverse complement strand
GCGGTTGGCACCGCTGAAGCGCTGCCAATGGCTGACGCACCTTCGGAGTAAGCGACATGAAAACGTGTTTGGCAATTGTCGGCGGCGCTGGCTGCCTGAGCATTATCATCATCATCGTCCTCTTTGCCATCCTCATCACACATGCGGTCCATTTGGAGCCGGGTGCCAACGCCTATATCGACGGCGCCGTACCCGCGATAGTAGCGCACTGGGATGTGCAGCAGTTGCTGGATCGAGCCACCCCCACCTTGCAACAAAGAGTGTTGCGCCACCGCAGGAAAGTCAACCGGTTGTTTATAATGTTTCGCGAGCTTGGCCACCTGGAACATCTCGGCAGCCCTACCGACTACAAGATTTTCACCAAGAACAACGTCACCACCGCCACTTTTACTGTTCCGGCAGAGTTTGAAAAAGGGCCGGCCACAATTGAAATCCAGCTTCTGAGAACCGGCAAGACATGGGAAATTAACAGTTTTTACATCACCTCGAATGTCTTCTTGCCACTCACGCCCCCGAAACCGGCCGAAATAAGAATTCACCCACCGTCCATCGGTTTTTCGACCGGTGGCCCCCAGCTATAACAGGGTGGCGGCCGCACCGGCACCGGCAAACCATATCCTCGTGCTGACGGGCGATGGCCGATAGTGCCCAGCGATGCTGCGCCGCAACCAAGGCGATCAGCTTTCCGCGGGGTACGACGACGATTTTAACCATCCCGATGGCTTTCGGGATAAGCTCCCACGCGGAATACCCAACGCTACGCGGGTGAATGGCTTTGGGAAATGAGGGGGTGTACCCACAAATCCTCGAGCCGCGCCAAGAATTTGCGGGATTGTGGCACGGGTCAATCACTTAGCGAATTAATGGTTGTACGCGTGAAGGCGGCGGCTTGTTTAGCCGCTGCGCTGATCCAGGCGTTATTGGAACGGCTTTCTTTCTGGAGGAACTCCAGCATGGCGTGGGCTTTACCGGCGTTGGAGGTCGCCCAACGCGCCACGCCGAGGCTGGTGATCGCGGCAATGCGCCAGGAAATGTCGCGGTCGTGGCGGATGATGTTGATGAGATCGGGCGCAAACGGGCTTACATTGTGAACAATCTGGAATTTGGCATCCCACTTGGCCAGAGCGGCTTTCACATGCCGATTCAGTTTCAAAACGGAGTGTTCAAGGTACATATTTTTAAGGGGGCCTTTCTGGTAAAGGAATCGCATACCGGCCAGCGCGTTTTCCATGGCATCGAGGCCGACCATCCGTTCCGGCACATAAAGCCCCTTTTTCCAGAGCCGAAATCCCAATGACAATCCTGCGGAGAAAGCCGCCCGGGCCTTTTTAGGATGATGAGCAAATTCATACGCGGCTCCCGCCTGAGAGGTAAGGGTCGAAAGCGTTTCCAGACGGCTTTGGACCACATCATTAACCTTGGGCAGCGGCGGATGCACAAAAAAGAGGAGATGGGGCCGGGTAAGGCCCTTGCCCGCGGCTCTTTCAAGCAGGGTTAAAATAGGAACAAGCGTGGGGTCGCCAGTGGGATCGGCATTGTGGTTGATGCGGCGCAATGCGTGCCGACCAGGTGCCAGGGCTTGTAGCTTCTGGTACGCCTGTTTGTACAAAGCCCCGGCCCCAAAGCCTGCGGCGGGTGGTAACAGGCCAGCGGGTTTTGCGCCCACTTTTATCGGCTCCATGAAGCCGGGAGCCGTAGTTGCGCTGCTGGCTTGTCCAACGCCCGTGGGCATCATGCTGTAGATCAGGGCGGCTGCGAAAACAGCAACAATCGCAAACGCAATGCCGAATCCAACTTTCCAACTCACGCCGCACCTCTTAACTTTCGTGTAAACCCAACCGTTGGCCGACGCAGGCTTGCTGGTTGCAAGGCTCATCGGGCTTGGCCGACCACCGCATTTTGGCAGTTCCTACCGGCGTGTCAAGCGATAGTTGTGGGGTTGGCAACTTTGGCCCGTGGAGTATCGGCGTCTGGCCTGATCGGGGTTGGTACGCCTTGGCCGTGGGGTGGCGCTGAAATAAAAAAAAGCCGTGTGGAGGAGGGTAAATCCACACGGCCTGGCGGAGGAGGAAACGAGTTTGGGTTTGTGCATGGAGCAGACTTATTCCGCAACAGACCTCCGGGCTGCACTTCAAACGAACCGGTCTGCACCATGCACCGACTATTCACTTTTTCCAACTGCGGGTTGCCGCAGTAAAGGCTGCGATCCGCGGATTACAACTCTCCGCAGGTGGGCCGTAGTTTTCCGGCCCGACCGCAGGCGAGTATGCGTTCTCTCTGGATCCCCAGCGCCCCTGGCGGCGGCACGTTTGCCGGGCAGGTGCTGCACTGGTGTCAACCTCGCGGGTTGACGCATCTGTTGTTACTAATGCAACTGGCGTGCCAAAGCTGTTTCCGCGCGAAAGATTGCTTGGTCAATGCGTTCCGACGGGCGTGGACCCCCAAGAGAGCGATAAAATCCTACCGTCGCGCGCGCAATGAGGCAATGCCCGGCAAGTTCTACCGATGGGCCTCCACGACGATGCCGGTGCCTGCTCAAGGCGTGACCAAACCAATCTTTAGAAGCCAGATTTGCACAGCAAGT